>NZ_DGRS01000036.1:0-16314 GCF_002391155.1 Megasphaera sp. UBA4382
GCTACTTGGTAGACCACTATGATGCTATTGGTATCGAGGATATCAGCGTCAAGGCGATGGCTAAACGCAAGAAAGGCGGTAAATTCAGTTTTGGTAAGTCCGTAGCCGACAATGGCTGGAATATGTTCACAAACATGTTGGAATATAAGTTGGCTTGGCAAGGCAAACAGCTTATCAAGATAGACAAATGGTATCCAAGCAGTCAGCTATGCCATGTTTGTGGTTACCAGAACAATGAAACGAAAGATTTGTCTATACGAGAATGGGATTGCCCGAAATGTGGCAGTCATCATGACAGAGATAAGAACGCTGCGATAAATATACGAGAAGAAGCTAGGCGAATATCTGCCTGACATAACGCATAAAGTACCGTGGGTCGCACGGGAATCTACGCCTGTGGAGAGAGTGTAAGCCGCAGCAGTTCCTCGGAGCTGTAGTGCTGTTCTCGTTGAAGCAGGAAGCTCCCGCCTCTGTAGGCGGGGGTACGTTCACCCCACTACAAACGGCAAACTCAAACTCAACGGGGAGCTGTCTTTATGCGACAGCTCCTCGTTTTTTATGGGCATACCGGACTGTCTTCCGCATGCTGCACCTGCTTCCAGCATCCCTCATCATGACTGCAGATGACGCCCATGGCCTGCAGGTAGGCATAGATGATAGTCGTACCGACAAAGGTCATGCCCCGTTTCTTAAGGTCCGCCGAAATCTGGTCCGACAGAAGAGACCGGGTACAGCCCTGCTCACATATGACCTTCCCCTGCGTCCAGTGCCACAAGTAGGCATCAAAACAGCCCCACTCCGCCTGAATGGCCAGAAAGACGCGGGCATTGGTCCTGGCAGCCCTGATTTTCAGCTTATTCCGTATAATGCGGGAATCGTGCCGCAGCGCTTCTAATTTTTCATCGGGATAACGGGCTATCACCAAAGGATCGAACCCGTCAAAGGCCTGACGGAACCCTTCCCTCTTATTGAGAACACATTCCCAGGAAAGGCCGGCCTGAAACCCTTCCAGGACCAGCATCTCAAACAACCGCTGATCATCATGGCAGGGCACACCCCACTCCGCATCATGATAGGCAATATACAGCGGATTCTGTGGATTGCACCACCGGCACCGCACCCTGCCATCGGGCCATTGCATGATATGATTATCCTGTTCAGACATTTTGCCACCTCTCCATACGGCTATATCTAATTTCATTTATTTTTTATTGTATCATATATTAGGCCGGCATTGGTAAAAAATATATATCATCTATTCTTATTATCAAAGATTAATACTACCTGTAAAAACAGCCGTAGATAACATAATCAACGTTACCAAAAAGGCCCAGGGCAAGGTGTGTTTTTGATGATCCGCCAAACTTACTCCACTTAATCCCATTAATACGAACGTACTACCCGTTAAAGGACTGAAGGAAAAGCCCATATTCATTTGTCCGAGAAAAGCCGCCCGTACGATACTCATTGTATCGACACCATTCAAATTTCCCACTTCTGCCAATACGGGCAGTACTCCGAAATAAAAGGACGACGGATCAAAAATAAGACTGGCAGGGACTGATGCAATCCCCATAATGAGTGGTAGATGTATTCCCATACTTTCCGGGATAATAGTCGCTATAGCATATGCCATAGCGGTAATCATACCCGTTTCATTTAGGATTCCTACAAGAACGCCTGTTGCAAAAACGACACCAGACATGGTCAGTGCATTTTTAGCATAATGTGATATAATGAATTTCTGATCTTCCGGATTGGGATAATTAATAAGGAGAGCTACCGAAAAAGCAATCATAAATACAGCTACCGATGATAGGTAACCACTCACGAGACCTTCTAACGTTGCAACTACCAAAAAAGAATTCATCATAACGTTTCCGGGCCTCTCATAAGCACCGTATGGATTTTCTTTCTCTTTTTTCGCATTAAATATTATTTTATTTACCGGAATTCTACGCTTTTCCTGCCATCCCAGAAAGCCATCAATACAAACAATACAACACATACCCACTCCCAGCGGTACAACCAGTGGAATCCATAAATCATTAATTCCAATCTGAAAAGCAGCCATACATCGCTGTGCCGTCGCACCCCAGGGTTGTGTATTCTGCAATCCGGCACTGAGACCAATGATAGTCGTCAGTGTAATCCGCCGCATGCCCAACATATCAAAAATAGAAATCATAGGAGGAATGAGCAACATATAAGTAACTGCTCCACTACCACTTGTATGTACCAAAAAAGTTAAGAGCCCAAGTCCAACGCAAATTTTGATTGGATTTCTGCCCGCAGCGCGGATAAAAAAGTTCATATACGGTTTTAACGTACCTGCTGTCAGGATAACCCCGAAAAATAATGTAGCAAAAATGAACATAACACCAATAGGTGCTACAATATAAATCCCTTTTACGATAATATCTGATATCGTCTCTCCATATCCTCCTATGACGGCACATAGGACAGGTACAATGATAAAGGCAGGAAGAGGATTCATAATTTTTTTCAGAATAAGCAACACCGTAATAAAAATAATAGCAAAGCCCAGAATAGCCGTCATCTGTATTCTCCCCGCAATAAAAGCCAACGATCCGACTCACTTGAGATAAGACCGCTGGCTTTCTTTGCTTTTAATCATTTAAATATTTTACTTAATTCCTAACAATGTAAGCATGAGCCATGGCGATGCATAATAGACCATATATTGTACACCTGTATGTACACCGAAATAGCGATTCAAAATGCCGCCAAATACAGCAATCGTTACTGCGATAGCAATTCCAACCGGCCCTGCTTCAAAATAAGAGATAACTACAATCAGGCCAGAAAACATACTGATAATAGCTTCCTGACTGACATGCTTTAAAACCCATGCACTAGCTTTTCTAGCGTAATTCATAGAAAATGGATAGGCAACCAGAAATGCGACAACCAGTCCGATATACCCGTAAAACAGATAATCTACAGGAGTCAGAAAATTATGCAGATTATGAACCGGTTGTGCGGAAAAGACAGGCGGGGCATTGAAGAGCGGTGCTGCCGGGCCCAATCCGACAGGACTGAGGGGAATGCCAAATGCCAGCAGTGGGATAACCGTTTCTGCAATATAGGTGGCTTCCGTCGTTCCATTCATGACAGCCAGAGTCGATGTCATTCTCTGATATAACCCTTTGATCCGGGCACCTACAAACTCACCCATCATAACAGTCATGCCTACAGGGCTGAAGGTAAACGTAAGTGCTGAAACAGCGGCTGTCAACGCATTGTACAAAAGCTGATGTCTGGACAGGATTTTAAAAGGATTTGGGAAATATCCCTTCCATGTTTTTAACTCAGGAGCCAGCCAGAATTCCCGTGACGATTTTCTCTGCAGGATATGCCGGGATCCCGGAGACAATATAGTCATCAAATCAGCAAACATAGGACCAATTGCAATCCCCAGGAACATGCTGATAAATACACCATGTCCGATACTGGCAATAGCCATCTTATTTAATCCCTGTACAAAGAAAGCAAACGGAATCAGTGCAAACAGGCTCGCCCATTTTCCTCCAGAAGTATAGGCAATGATAATGGCCGCTACCGTAAATACGACAGGAGCCCAGGCTTTAACAATATCCGCAAACGGTGCCAGCAGAGAAGCAAAACCAACACTAATAGGCAAAGCCAGAAATGCGGCTATGATACCGCCAGATATCATCTTACGAAGGGCCATATGTGGAACACCCAATTTCCGTAAGACTGAAGCATCTTCCAGCATAGGAACAGCCATAGTATCACCAGGAACACCCATAAGCGCCGTCGGAATGGCATGAATCATATGCTTCGATATAGCAGCCGCCATGAACCAGGAAAAAATAGCAACTGGCGGGACCCCCAGCAATACGATTAATAGTGTCAGTGGCGCAATAGTTGATGTTTCATCTGTACCTGAAATCAACCCTACACCGGAGAATATAATCCCACCAGCCAAGGCCATCCCCAGGGCCCAGAGCAAATCATTGAATACGAAGCCATCCATCATGTTTCATCTCCTTTTGGCGGGCTGCTCGGGGTTTGTTCAGTACGTTCCGGCCCATAAAATAATTCATATAACTTTAAATCTTTCATTTCCTGAAGTACCTTTGGATCTGCGTATTTTAGTTCTTCTTTTTCCTTCTTAACATCAACATTCAATTCTTTTAGCACACGGTCTCTGTCCTGCTCAGAAAACTGTTCTTCATTCAGTGTCCGTTTAGGTTTAAACAAATTGGCAGACACAATGGCGGAAATGACACATCCCCCAATTCCGAACAACAGGGAATATGCGGAAACCAATTTTTCAGCCATATCCGGAGCCTGCATAGCAATCACTTTATTTGCACCTAAATAACAACTGAGGCTGATAATAATCCCAATAATAATCCCCTTGCCTAAGTCATGCAGATCGACCGTATCTCCCCATATATCTGCTAAGTATCCTTGTTTCATTGCAGGAGCCTCCTTATTTTATAATTTGGCAATCAGTTCTTTGGCATATTCAACAGAAATCTTTTTATCAGCTACCATCCTGGCTACTACTTTATCCAGCATATCTCCGGTTGCACCTGCTACTGTTGCAATGTTTCTGGCATGTAATTTCATATGGCCTTTTTGAATACCATCTGTTGCAAGCGCACGCATAGCTGCAAAGTTCTGTGCCAGCCCCACTGCTGCAATGATACGGGCTAATTCTTCTGCCGTTTTGACACCGAGAATCTTAATAGCCGCCTGAGCTGCCGGATGAATCTTGGTTGCACCGCCGACAAGGCCCACCATCATAGGAATCTCAATGGCCCCGGTCAGATTTCCATCGGCATCTTTTTCCCATCGTGTCATAGAAGTATATTTTCCATATTTATAATACATATATGAATGTGCTGCCGCTTCCATACCACGCCAGTCATTACCCGTTGCAACTACAACAGGATCCATACCATTCATGATTCCTTTATTACTAGTTGCTGCACGGAACGGATCGGCTTCAGCAAAGGCATATGCGGCAATAATGCCATCAACCACAGAGTCTCCACCAATAGCGTCTTTATAAAAAGTGGCTGTCGCCCGTGCTAATCTGTAGGCAGCAAGGTTAGATAAGATCCGAAGTTTGACCGTACCATGCGTAATTTGTTCAATGAGTGGTGCTACTGCTTCTGCCATTGTGTTAACGGCATTCGCCCCCATAGCATCTCCTGTATCAACAATCAGATGCGCAATAACCATAGGACCAATCAGTGTATCAATAACCCTGACTTCGACATCTTTGGCCCCACCCGTAATTTTCACTAGTATAGGATCTTTTGCATTGGCAGCCGCTAATATTTCTTCTTTATGATGCAAGATAGAGTGGCATGCAAAATGTGGATTAGAAACGCCTACTACCTGAACCTGGGCAATCATAATATTTCCTGTATAGCTGGTATAAAACCCCCCGCTCGGTCTAGCCATTTTAGCCGCATTGGAAGCCGCCGCAACAATAGAAGCTTCTTCGACAACCATGGGAATTAGCCGCTCTTGTCCATCAATAACAAAATTCATAGCAATCCCCATGGGCAACTGATACGTTCCAATAACGTTTTCAATACATTTATCAGCTACATTGTCCGAAAGTGCACCTGGTTTCGTAATATGCGCCAGTTCTTCCGCTGTCAGACCTGCAAATTCTGCTACTTCCTGAGCACGCTGTTCCATTGTAAGTTTATGAAATCCCGAATACTGATTTGTCTTCATGATATTTATCTCCTTTTATTTATAAAATTAAATTCATATCGATATATTTGTAGTATACTAATTATTCATCATCAATTTCAATATACATTCTGAGAAGAGCAGCTTCCATGCATTTTCCCAGTGTGTCCAGGCGCAGGGAACGGGTCGCACCGCCATCGAGGGCATGATGCATGACGAAGTTGAAGCCGTCCAGCTGGGGGACGTCGTAACGTACGACATCGCCGAATACGAGTCCTTCGAAATGACGGCGCACGGCATCAGCCGTCAGTTGTTTTTCCATCGCTTTATAATACTGGGGTTTCCGTGCATAGATGCAGATATTGGATGTATCGCTTTTATCGCCACAGCGGCCATGGGCGATATCTTTTAATTGTACTTTCATGATTTCAGACCTCCTCAACAAATGTCGTAAGTTTGATGGCGTCGCGCGGAATCAGTGTCGGCCAGAGAGCAAATACTTCACTGGGACGGCTACGGCCGCCGAAGAAGCAGCCCTGTGCCGGGCCGTTCAGATTGCTGACAGCCGCTACTTCCGGCGTCAGTTTCAGGCCTTCTTTTTTCGATTCCGTCATGATGGCGTAGCGGAGAACGACTTCATTGAGGTCGGCATCGATTTCCGGAGCCAGCGGTCCATGGAGGGCATTGACGCCGAGGTAGCTGATGTTCTTGCGGATGATTTTAGCATTCTTCATGGCAAGCCGTTTGTCGAGGATATCGGCAGCCATCTTTGCCTTGTCGTAAGCGCGCGGCCAGGAATAGGGCAGGTAGGCAATGGTACGGTACCCTTCCAGATAACCAACGCAGAGTTTTAGTGTATCCGGAGCCGGTGTACCGGTAACACCGCGGACGGCTACGTGATCCCGTTCGATTTCTTCCAGTGTAATCTTGCTGAAATCGGCGACGACATCGGGAGTAATGTATTTGGATGGATCATGGATTTCATAGAGCAGCTGTTCTTTGACCGACTGAGGCGTAACCAGGCCGCCGGTATTCTTCGTCTTCGTCAGGACGAGGCTGCCTTTTTCGCTGATTTCGGCAATAGGATAGCCAAGGTTTTCCGGGCTCGGCACGTGTTCCCAGTCGTAGTCATAGTTGCCGCCGGTCGCCTGGGCGCCACATTCGCAGAGATGGCCTGCCAGGATGCCCGTAGCTTTGGCTGTCCAGTCGTCGAGTTTCCAGCCAAATTCATAAATGAGGGGTGCTTCAAACATAGCTGTATCGGTCGAGCGGCCGAGAATGATGATGTCTGCTCCGTCTTCCAGGCATTTGACAATCGGTTCTACCCCGTAATATACGTTAGCGTTTACCATATTGGGCAGGATGCGGTCGATATCTTCACCCGTATCCATGTGTTTCATCGTGATACCCTGGGCACGCAGCTGGGGAATCAGTTCGCGCACGTCGTCACCTAGTACATAGCCGACTTTCAAATGATAACCGCCTTCGCGGATGGCTTCTTTTGCTTTTTCCACGCAGGCTTTGACATTCATGCCACCGGCATTGGTAATGACCTTGGTCCCTTTTTCGGCAAGATAGGGAAGCATACCTTTTAGAGCCGTGATGAAATCGCGGGCATAGCCGGCTTCAGGCCGTTTTTCCTGCTGGCGCCGCATAATAGAGAGTGTAAGTTCTGCCAGATAATCACAGCAGATATAATCAAGATTGTCTTCCCGTGCCATCGTAATGGGGGCATCGCTCAGATCGCCCCAGAACCCCTGGCCTCCGCCGATCCGGATTGTTTTCATCATAACGTAACCTCTTTTCATAAATAGTTGTGATAATAAGTATATGCAAGTCATGACTGTAACACATTGCTTTCACCATTTTACATGAAATTATAATGCCAATAAATTTTTCCGGAAGTATACGCGGAAACCATCCATAATATGCCCTTTTGACACAGAAACAGCCAGCGTATCCACTCCTCGTTGTATACACTGGCTGTTTCTTTTGTATACTAGGTATACACATAATGTTTACTTAGTATACAAATCATTGGAAAAACCATATAATTTATATTTTTTATAAAAAGTCCGCCGGCTGATGCCCAATAATTCCATGGCTTTCGTCTTGTTTCCCTGTGCTTTTTCCAGGGCTTCACGCATCCGTTCCCGTTCAATCTGCTGAATATCCATCCGAAGCGGCGATACATTCTGCTCCTGGCCGGACGGAGCTCTCTGTTCTTTTTCAGGCAATTCTGCCGTATATCCATCCCGGCTCTGTCCCTGCAGCAGTTCGTCAGGCAGATCTTCCGGCAGGATCACACTCCCTCCTGCGACGATGACGGCATATTCTACGCAGCTTTCGAGTTGCCGGACATTTCCCGACCAGGGACTCTTCTGCAATACGGCTGCCGTACCGGGAGAAAAAGACAGGTGCTTATGATATTTTTCTGAAAAAATATCCAGGAAATGGTTTGCCAGGAGCAGGATATCTTTCCGCCGTCTGCGCAGGGGCGGTATGACAATTTTAAAGGTATTGAGGCGGAAATACAAATCTTCCCGGAATTTCCCGTCTTCTACCATCTGTTTCAGATTCCGGTTCGTCGCCGCAATGACCCGGACATCCACTTTCTGTACTTTGTCGGACCCTATCTTCTGGATTTCTCCGGACTGGAGAACCCGCAATAATTTAGACTGCATGAATAAGGGCATCTCGCCGATTTCATCGAGAAAAATCGTACCGCCATCAGCCAGTTCAAACTTGCCAGCTTTACCGCCCCGGGAAGCACCCGTAAAAGACCCCGACGTATAACCAAAAAGTTCGCTCTCAATCAGCGTTTCGGGAATGGCCGAACAATTCATGCTGACAAACGGATAACTCCGTTTGCCGCTCAGGCTGCGGATGGCCTGCACGAAAACTTCCTTCCCGGCTCCGCTTTCCCCTTCGATGAGGACCGTCGCATCCGTCGGCGCCACGATTTCCGCCATTTTCAAACAGCGCAAAAAGGCCGGGTCTTCGCCGATAATATGAGAAAATTCCCTTGGCAATGACGGCTTCTCCGTTGACAAGGCTTTAAATATGGAATGACTCAGGCGCTGGGTCTTCTCCAGTTCCCGCTGCACTACTGTAATTTCCGTAATATCTTTAAATACCGATATGGCACCACAAAAGACGCCTTCCTTAAAGATCGGCGTAATGTTGACGAGAATCTTCTTTCCCCGCGTCCGTACCTCAACAAACTGATGCAGCCGCGGCTTATGATCCATCAGCGTATCCAATATGACCGCTCCCGGTTCAATTTCATCCATGCGCCGGTATAACACTTTTTCTTTTTTTACGTTCAAAATATGCGTATACGCTTCATTTAAATACACAATCCGCGAATCCGTATCGACAATGACGACGCCATCGGTTACGGCATCCATTGCCTCCATAAGCATATCCGGGCTGACACCCTGCACGGCCCGTTCTCCTGCCACGACGACCACCTCCGGAATACATTGCATAATTTTTTATCGTCACGTTACATGTATCAAGATATCACCATAGATATCGATTCCTTCATTGACCATTTACCTTTATTATACAATGAACCATCCTGCTTTTGCCACAAAAATGCATGGATTATGTAGATTGTAAACTGAAAAAGACCGCATACCTCGCGGTACACGGTCTTCTTCAATCAACATCAATAGAGGAGAGCCGATGTGCTGCCACCGGGCTATCTCCTTTTTTAGTATTATCACACGAAAGGAAAGACTGGACAAACACACGCCGCATCAGAAGCGGTCTAACAGGCGATAGCCTTTGCCTTTGAGAAAAGTTTCCGTTTCCGGTTCGTCTGTTTTAAGAACTGCTATGGGAGAGGATGTTTCCCGGTCAAAGGAAATGTAGCAGTATTTGACGAATACGTTGGCCCGGCTCAGGTTGGACAGGATTTTGTTCAGTGTGCCTGGTTTATCCGATGCCATATCAATGGCCAGTACTTTGTCGATGCGGCACTGATAGCCCGCTTTGACCAGTTCTTCCTGCGCTTTTTCCGAGTCATCTACGATCATGCGGAGGATGCCGAATTCGGCACTGTCATTGGCCAGTATGGTGTAAATATTGATATTTGCCTTAGCCAGCACATCTGTAACCCGGCCCAGGGCGCCATTTGTATTTGCCGTGAAGAGAGAAATCTGTTTAAGCATGAATGTTATCTCCTTATATCTGAAATTTAGATTAGTAATCTACGCGGTCTGCCAGTTCCAGAATCAGTGCTTCTGTTTTTTCCCAGCCCAGGCAGGGGTCAGTAATCGATTTGCCATATACGCCATCACTGATTTTCTGGTTTCCGTCTTCAATATAGCTTTCAATCATCAGTCCTTTTACCATCTTTTTGATGTCCTTATTCATATGACGGCTGTAGAGGACGTCATTGGAAATGCGGATCTGTTCCAGATATTGTTTACCTGAGTTGGCATGATTGACATCGATGATGACGGCCGGATTTTCCAGGTCCCGTTTGCCATATTCTTCGAACAGGCGCTGCAAGTCTTCATAATGATAGTTGGGAAGGCTTTTGCCGAATTTATCCACATAGCCACGCAGGATCGCATGGGTCAGCGGATTCCCCAACGTCTTGACTTCCCAGCCGCGGAACAGGAACTGCTGTTCATGCTGGGCTGCGGCGATAGAATTGAGCATGACGGAAATATCACCCGATGTCGGGTTTTTCATTCCTACAGGAATACCGACGCCGCTGGCAATCATACGGTGCAGCTGATCTTCGACCGAACGGGCCCCGATGGCGGCATAGGATAATAAGTCCGATAAATACCGGTGGTTTTCCGGATAGAGGATTTCTTCTGCACAGGTAAATCCCGTTTCCCTGATGACCCGCATGTGCATATCGCGGATAGCGATGATGCCGGCCAGCATGTCTTCTTTACCTTCCGGATCTGGCTGGTGCAGCATTCCCTTGTACCCTACCCCGATGGTACGCGGTTTATTGGTATATACGCGGGGAATGATATAAATCGTGTCCTTGACCTGTTCCTGCACGCGGGCCAGGCGGTGTGCGTAGTCCACGACGGCTTCTTCATTATCGGCAGAGCAGGGCCCGATGATGAGCAGGAAACGGGAATCTTTGCCCGTAAGGATATCTTTAATTTCTTCGTCGCGCCGGCGTTTCGTTTCATAAATGGCCGGCTCGACCGGATAATCTTCTTTCAGTTCCTGCGGCGACGGCAGTTTCCTGATGAACTCCATTTCCAATTCCATATACTATACCCCCCAAAAAACTAAATGGTAGCTTCAATTATACCATAGGAAGGAATCTTTCATCCAGTATTTTTCACGGATTCCGTGCCTGTTATGGCTTAAACTTATACCCTACGCCCCATATGGTGAGCAGATGGCACGGCTTATTGGGATCTTTTTCGATGGCTTCCCGGAGGCGGTTGATATGGACCGGCACCGTGGCCGTATTGCCCAGGGAATCCATGCCCCATATCTTGTCATAAATCGTTTCCTTGCTGAATACCATATCGGCATTGACCATAAGAAATTCCAATACCTGGAATTCTTTATTGGGCAGGACTTTTTCCTTATTTCCCACAAATACCCGGTGTGTATCAGGGTCGAGGGAAATATTTCCCAGAGTAATGCGCGATTTTTTCCTGAGCGATGACCCTTTCAGGCGCTGGTACTGGGCCAGCTGGGATTTGACCCGGGCCACGAGGACGCTCGGTGAAAAAGGCTTTTCCACGTAGTCGTCGGCACCGAAGCCGAGTCCCCGGATTTTGTCGATATCTTCCCGCTTGGCCGTGACGATCATAATAGGGATATCCACCTTGTCCCGCAGGCGGCGGCAGACTTCAAACCCGTCCATGCCGGGCAGCATGACATCGAGAAGTACCAGCTGGTACGTGCCACTCAGCGCTTCGTTCAGCCCGGCCAGCCCGTCAGAGGCAATGACGACGGTATATCCGCTCATTTCCAGGTAATCTTTTTCAATAAAGGCAATATCCTGATCATCTTCTATTATTAAAATACGTTCATTCATAGAGCATCTCCCCCGGCAGGCAGTTCCATATGTACACATAAGCCATGAGGATGGACCGGCAGAAAAATGACGGTCCCGCCCATGAGCTGCATCCCCCTTGCGACGATAGAAAGGCCCAGGCCGCTGCCATCACCAGTACGGCTCCGCGCCTTATCCGTCCGGTAAAACGGCTCTGCCAGGCGCGTCAGCGCTTCTTCCGGCACACCCGGCCCGTCATCGGCGACTTCCAGGCAGGCCGTGTTATCCTGCCTCCATGCGCGGATACGGATATGTACATCTTCTTCTGTTTTATATTTTATACTATTGGCCACCAGATTCGTCATGATGCGCTGCCATACTTCCCGGCTTCCGATCACAGGCAGTTTCTCTGGGGAACGCTGCCACACTACCAGAGCCTGATGACACTGCCAGCCTTCTTTATTTTCTTCTATTATATCAGAAATTACTTCATTTAGCTCTAGTGACTGTAGAGGCAATGCTTTTTCTCCCAGATCCATTTTAGAAAAGAGGAACAGCTGGTCAATCATGCGGCTCATATCTTCTGTCTTTTTCTGGATGACCTCAATATAGTGTCTGCGCCGTTCCGGCGTATTGGCCACGTTGTCAGCCAGCCCTTCAATATAGGCACGGATAGCCGTGAGGGGCGTGCGGATGTCGTGGGACATGCTGGCAATGAGTTCCTTTCTGTTTTCTTCCTGCCGCGTCCGTTCCTGCAGCGACCGTTCCAGTTCTTCCGTCATGATATTGAAGGTATCGACGACGGGCGCTACTTCATCCATATGGTTGTAGGTCAGGCGGCAGGTGAGATTTCCCTGCCGCACCTGATCCGATCCGTTCTGAAGCAGCCGGAGCGCCTGCAAAATATAGCGCAGTACAAACCGCGTCAGGAAGAAAATGGTCCCGGCCAGGAGCAGGAAAAAGGCGAGAAAGATGGCAAAGAGCGTTCCCTGGGTAGCATGTTCCACGGCATCATCCGTACCATGAGGCATCTGCCGGCTGACAAAATACAAATGATACAGCGAATCATTGATATATTGTTTTTCCATATAATAAAACTGCCCCGTATCGGCATGGACGTATGTATCCCGCTTCTGGCTGAAAAACGGACGTTCCCGGATATCACGGGGAATGTCTTTCATCATGCCGGCAAGCTGGCCATTGCCGTATTCGTAAATACGGCCGCCGTCTTTTTCCAGTACGACGTAACTCTGTTCCGGCGACAGCATTTCAATGATCCATTTATAATGTTCCGGATCATCACCGCTGCTGCGCAGGGCCCGGAACACGAAATGATGGACCACATCGCTGGCCCGGTTAAACTGGGTGGAACTTTCGACGTAGACGTGGTTTCCACTCTGCGTAAAAAGCCAGAGTCCGCCGGCAGCCATCAGAAACAGGATGGCCGTCATGAGTATGGGTACGACGAAGACGAGTATATGCGATAGGATCAGGCGTTTTTTTATAGTCACAATCATCCCTCCCGTTCTATCTTACTATCCGTCCGCCCCGGTTGCAATGACCGTTTTTTCTGTTTAATTTTTATTTAACACTTCTTATATTTTCTTTAAATGTCCTTACGCTTTTTATAACATTTCTCTGGTACCATAAACCTATCTTGCAGAAAGAAGGTTATGGTATGAAGTACATCGAACGGCATCCCTATGTAGTTCTCAGCATCTGTGCGCTCGTCCTGTTTCTGGCGGCCAATTCGTTTCTGGCGATTACCGATTCCGCCGAATCGAATTACGCCCTGACAGCAAAGGAAATGGTCCTCTCCGGCGACTGGCTATCGCCTCAGATATACGGCCATTACTGGTATGATAAGCCTATTTTCTATTACTGGGAACTGGCCCTTTCCTTTTCCGTATTTGGTTTTACAGAATTTGCGGCACGACTTCCGTCGGCGCTGATGGGGACGGCAGGTGTACTGTTCACATACTGGTTCACCGCCCGGATATACGGCCGGTCTCTTGCCTTTTCTGCCGCTATCATCCTCATGACCAGCGTCGAATGCTGGCTTCTCTCCAAGGCAGTCATCACCGATGCGACGTTATTCCTCTTCATGAGTGCCAGCCTGTCCTTCTTCTACCTCGGCTATAGGGAAAACCGCCGCTGGTACTGGGCCGCCTATGTCATGGCCGCCCTGGCAGTACTGACCAAAGGTCCCATAGGACTGGCCCTGCCGGCACTGGCTGCCCTGATATTTCTCATCCTGCGCCATGACCTGAAAGAACTGCTCCACGTCCATCTGTTGAGCGGCATGGTCCTTTTCTTCGTCATCACCGGTCTCTGGTACGGCTTCATGTACAAGGTTCATGGATCGGATTTTCTCCTGAACTTCTTCGGTGTCCACAATTTTCTCCGGGCAACCGTTCCGGAACACGGCAGCAAAAACGTCTGGTATTTCTATATCATCATCTTTTTTTCCGGTTTTGCCCCCTGGAGTTTTACCTGGCCCTGGGCTCTCTGGAAATACAGGAAAGAACGCCGTATGCCCTTTGCAGGCAGTGATTCCTGCGCGCTGCTGCTCGCCCTGTATGCTGCCGTAACATTCATCTTCTTTACTCTTGTCGCCACGAAATACACGACCTATACCTATCCCGCCTTATTTTCTCTCGCCATCCTGAGTGCCGGCATGCTGCAGCACTGGCATCTGCCTGTCCGGAAAATCGCACTGGCCGGCGGGGCCCTGTATACGATTCTCGCATTTACGGCGGCTCCGCCCATCATGCTGCACCAATCCGGCAAGACCATCGGTCAGACTCTGGCCCAGATGGACACCAGCAACACGGCTATCTGCTTTTATAAAGGATACAGCACCAGTGCCGTGTTTTATAGCGGCAAAACGATATACCGGGCCGTACCTTCCGGTGAATTGGAGAAATTACAGCCGGGAAAGCTGGACTGGAATGCCAAAAACGTCATGCCCATGGCTCCCATCGACAGTCTCATGCAGAATAATCCGAAGCTGATCATCATCGACCAGAATCACGATACGGCTCTGGCCAGCCGCTATTATGCCCTGTACGGCCAGATGCCGGATCATATCTCACTGCCCGGTCATACGACCATCTGGTCTGCCAGCCATGCCAAAAGGTAACACGATGCAAGATATCCCTGAAAATTTCCCACAACGGGGGCTTCAGGGATATTTTTTAAAAATAATAATTTTTCTTAGCACTCTATTGACATTGTGGCTAACAAGACGTATAATACAAGTGTAATCGGAAGTAAGAAGATTACAAGGAAAGGTCAAAAGAACAGAAGCAATGCACAGACCTGTAAATAATGATCTCAGGCATTACCAATTACGAAAGAAGGTATTATTATGAGAGACTTATTTCCAGTATTAAACAATGATTTTGCTATTCCGAGTGTATTTGATGATTTCTTTAATGACGGCTTTTTCTCCCGTATGCCGCAGATGAGCATGCCGAAATGCGATATTGAAGACACGGGTACCGCTTATATTGTGACGACGGATCTGCCCGGTGTCAATAAAGAAGACATCAGCGTCACCTATGACAACGATGTCCTGACTATTGCCGCCCAGCATAAAGAAGACCAGCATGATGCACAGCATCAGACGAGTTATGTATGCAGAGAACGGATGAATACAGCGTTCCAGCGCCAGTTTGTCATCCACAATATTGACAAATCCGGCATTAAAGCAGCTTTCCGCAATGGTGTCCTGAAAATCGGCCTGCCGAAACTCAACCCCCAGACGCAGGAACAATCAGGCACGATTGATATCCAATAACCCCCTTTGTCCAGGGCCTGACGCCACTAGGTGCCAGGCCCTTTTCCTATCATTCCGGCAATCATGACAGCTATAAAAAACGGGCCGGTATACCATGAATACGTTTATCCATGGTATACCGGCCCGTTTCGCTTATCCGGCGCCGGAGCGCTATGGCACGGCCCTTACGCTCTGGCCGGCAACAGTTTATGAATGATGGCACTGGCCAGCATGACCAGTACGATGACCGGGAAGGTAATCCCCCACGGCGTCTGCACGTCGAGGAGTGCCCGGTACAGGGCAAAGCCCGCTATCCAGAGAATCAGATTAATCCAGCAGACATTCTGACTGCTATGGTCCTGCCGCAGGATAAAGTAATCCGAAAGGAGGATAGCCGTCATGGGCGCAAAGACTGATCCGATGAGATAGAGGAAATCTTCAAACCGGCTGGCATCGACAGCAATGGCCAGGACCATACCGCCGGCACAGGCGATAAGGGCCAGGACCGTATCGGAAACCTGGGGGATCAGGCTGCGGCCGCTGACACCGGCGGAAAAGGCATCGAGGAAGGTCGTCGTCACAGTGGACAGGAGAATGATCAGGATGCCGATCAGCCCCATCCCTGCCTGAAGCATAATGGCGGCAATGTCATCCTGTCCCGTGTACAGAGCTGCCCCCATGCCGATGACAAACATCCAGGTACTCGCTATAAAGTAGGCACCGCAGCTGGTGGCCGTCGCTTTGATGGGCTTTTCTGCCGTACGGGTATAATCAGAAATAATGGGCAGCCAGGAAAGGGGCATAGCTACGGTCAGTTCGATGGCTTCCCCCATAG
>NZ_DGRS01000027.1:0-927 GCF_002391155.1 Megasphaera sp. UBA4382
TTCCTCGGTCTGGAAGACGGTGCCTTCCCGCAGGGAACAGCCGCCTATGAAAAACGCGGCGTAGCCATCAACGTACCGGAATGGCAGGTAGAAAACTGCCTGCAGTGCAACCAGTGCGCCATGGTATGTCCTCATGCCGCTATCCGTCCGATTCTGACAACGGATGAAGAACTGGCAGCCGCACCGGAAGGTTTTGTCTCCCGTCCGGCAACAGGCGCCCAGGGACTGCACTTCACCATGCAGGTATCCGTCATGGACTGCCTCGGCTGCGGCAGCTGTGCCCAGGTATGCCCGGCAAAAGAAAAGGCCCTGGTCATGAAACCGTTCAGCACACAGGAACAGAAAGCTCCCCTGTGGGATTATGCCATGAGTGTCAGCCGGAAAGCCAACCCGATGAACAAGTTTACCGTCAAAGGCAGCCAGTTCGAACAGCCGCTGCTGGAATTCTCCGGTGCCTGCGCCGGCTGCGGGGAAACACCCTATGCCAAACTGGTCACCCAGCTCTTCGGCGACCGCATGATGATTGCCAATGCGACAGGCTGCTCCTGCGTATGGGCCGACAGTGTACCGTCCACACCGTACACGACCAATGCCGACGGCCACGGCCCGGCATGGGGCAACAGCCTCTTTGAAGATAATGCCGAATACGGCCTGGGCATGTACCTCGGCGTCCGCCAGGTACGGGAAAAGGTAGCCATGGACGTAGCGGAAGTACTGGCCAACGACCAGACACCGGCTGATGTGAAAGCGGTCCTGCAGGACTGGTATGATCACCGCGATGACACAGAAGGCACACGGGAACGGGCCGACAAGGTTACAGCCGCACTGGAAGGGGTAAAGGACAGCTGCCCGGTATGCAGACGGATTTATGACCGCCGCGACTATCTGGTAAAACGCAGTCAGTGGATCTTCGGCGGCGACGGCTGG
>NZ_DGRS01000027.1:964-26546 GCF_002391155.1 Megasphaera sp. UBA4382
GGCGGCGACGGCTGGGCCTATGATATCGGCTACGGCGGCCTGGATCACGTCCTGGCCCAGGATGAAGATGTCAATGTCCTGGTCATGGATACAGAAGTCTACTCCAATACAGGCGGCCAGTCGTCGAAAGCGACGCCGACCAGTGCCATTGCGAAATTCGCAGCTGGCGGCAAACGGACGAAGAAGAAGGACTTAGGCCGCATGGCTATGACCTATGGCTATGTCTATGTAGCCCAGGTAGCCCTCGGTGCTGACATGAACCAGTGCATCAAGGCCATCAAGGAAGCCGAAGCCTATAAGGGACCGAGCCTGATTATCGCCTATGCACCGTGTATCAACCACGGCATCAAGAAGGGCATGGGCTTCAGCCAGATAGAAGCAAAGAAAGCCGTACAGAACGGATACTGGCATCTCTACCGGTATAACCCGGATGTAGAAGCAGCCGGCAAGAACGGCTTCACCCTGGATTCGAAAGATCCCAAGGGCGATCTGAAGGACTTCCTCCTGGGAGAAGTACGGTATGCATCGTTGCAGAAAGTCTTCCCGGAACAGGCGGAACAGTTCTACGAACGTACGGAAAAAGATATGAAAGACCGACTCGATTCCTACAAGGAATTGGCAGACAGAAAGTAATACGCAGCAGCATATACGCTCCCGGCATGCAGCCCTGATACGTCAGGGCTGCATGTTTTTTTGCAATCAGATCATAGAGTCATATTCTTAAAAAGTTCTTGACAATTCACGAAATTTGATTCTAGAATATAATAAATAAATATCAGGAGAGCGGGAAAGGATATCTATGACAGTTAAACACATTACAAAACGACAATTGCAGACGGAAGCGAATCGCCAGTATATTATGAACGTAGCCCAGAATCTGTTTTCTCACAACGGTTATGAAAAGACCTCCATGAAAGAAATCAGTACGGCAGCCAAGCTCCCCATCGGGTCTTTATATTATCATTTTAAAAATAAAGAAGACCTGCTGCTGCAGATATGTATTTCCATTGCCCGGACACCCATGCCAAATCTGTCGCAGGATGTGGTGCAGAAGGCCAGGAAACCCTATCAGCATCTGTTCAAGGAAATCGACATGTATGGGGATCTGTGGGCCAATGCCGGTGAAGCTTTCGCTTATAATGTATACCGGACCTTTGAATATATCTACGATACGGAACACAGCTATTTATCCATCGATTTTTACAATAATATGCTCAATTTCATTAAAGTGGCCCAGAGCATTGGCACATTCGACGATACGATTTCGGCAGAAGAAGCGACGGAGTATCTGTTTATGATTATCCGCACCCTGATTTATGAATGGTCTCAGACACGGCATCATCATAAAGATATCTGGCTGTGTGGAAAATACCTGCCACGGATTTTAAAAACATTCGTTAAAGAGTAAAACGCCCGGCCGGGCGTTTTTTCTGATAAAAGGAGATTTTATGATATGAGACCTTTTGTACATCTCCATGTACATACACAGTACAGCCTATTTGATGGCATGTGCCGCATCCCTGACATGGTTTCCCGGGTTAAAGAACTGGATATGCCGGCCGTGGCAATTACCGACCATGGCAATATGTACGGCGTCATCCACCTGTATAAAGAAGCGCTGACCCAGGGAATCAAACCTATCCTGGGGTGTGAAGTCTACATGACACGGGGCAGCCGCATGGACCATCCTGCAAAGGAACGGCTTTGCCACCTGATTCTGCTGGCTAAAAATAATGAAGGCTATCATAATTTAATAAAAATTGTATCTAAAGGGTTTATCGACGGGGAAAATAATTATCACCGTCCCCGCGTGGACTATGACTTGCTGAAAACCTATCATAGGGGACTCATCGCTCTCAGCGCATGTATTGAAGGCCAGATCCAGCAGGATCTCATCAATCGCAACGAAGCGGGGGCGCGGCGTGCGCTGGAAGAACTGGTGTCCATATTCGGGAAAGAGGACTTCTATCTGGAAGTGCAGAATCACGGACTGCCGGAAGAAAAGCTGGTGCGCCATGTTTTCAAAGACTGGGCCCGGGAGTACGGTTTGAAACTGGTGGCGACGAACGACTATCATTATATTTACAAAACCGATGCTCCGGCACAGGAAGTCAAACTCTGCATTTCTACCGGATCTACGCTGGATGATCCCAGCCATTTCCGTTTTTCCAACGATGAATTTTACATGAAAGACGGCGACGAAATGGCGGCTTTGTTTGCCGATATGCCGGAAGCACTCGATACGACCCTGGAAATTGCCGATAAATGTAATGTGACGATTTCTTTCGATGAACGGCACCTGCCCAAATTTCCCGTACCGGAAGGCGAAACCGATACCTCCTATTTGCGCAAACTTTGTGAAGAGGCATTGCCCGGTCGCTACCATCCCGTGACAGATGAAGTGCGGAAACGGCTCGATTACGAACTGGGCGTTATTGAAACCATGGGGTTTCCCTCGTATTTTCTAATCGTCTGGGACTATGTCAAGTTCGCCAGGGATCATAACATTCCCGTCGGTCCCGGCCGTGGTTCAGCTGCCGGTTCTGTCGTAGCCTATCTTCTGGGAATTACCGGGCTGGATCCGCTCAAATATCACCTCCTTTTTGAACGATTCCTTAATCCGGAACGGGTCACCATGCCCGATATCGATATGGATTTCTGCTATGAAAACCGCAGCAAGGTCATCGATTACGTTACGCAGAAATACGGTCAGGACCATGTTGCCCAGATCATCACCTTTGGTACACTGGCAGCCCGTGCCGTCCTGCGCGATGTAGGTCGGGTCATGGATATGCCTCTCAGTGAGGTAAACCGCATCGTTAAAATGGTGCCGGCCGAACTGGGCATTACACTCGATAAAGCACTCGATGAAAGCAAGGAATTCCGCAGTGAATACGAAACGGACGAACAGGTGCATCAGCTCGTAACGTATGGGAAGATCCTCGAAGGACTGCCCCGTCATTCGTCTACCCATGCAGCCGGGGTCGTCATTTCCGCTGCTCCTGTCGATGACTATGTACCGGTCCAGTTCTCAAAAGAACACTATCTGACAACCCAGTATGATAAAGACCTCGTCGAAGAACTGGGACTACTGAAAATGGACTTTCTCGGCCTGCGTACGCTGACCGTTATCGGCGATACGATCAAGCTCATCAAGGCTAACCGCGGTATCGATCTCGATATCAATGCCATTCCCCTCGACGACCCGGAAACAGGGAAACTGCTCACCGAAGGAGATACGGCCGGCGTATTCCAGATGGAATCAGAAGGCATAACCAACCTGGTAAAGGAACTGGCGCCGACGCATTTTGAAGACATGATCCCCACCGTGGCCCTGTACCGGCCAGGACCTCTGGGAAGCGGCATGGTAACGGATTTCATCAAACGAAGTCACGGTGAAACGAAGGTGACCTATCTCCATCCACTGCTGGAACCCATCCTGAAAGATACGTACGGTGTCATCCTGTATCAGGAACAGGTCATGCAGATTGCTTCCGCTATGGGCGGATTCACCCTGGGACAGGCCGACCTCCTGCGCCGTGCCATGGGCAAGAAAAAAGAAAAAATCCTGGTGGCACAGCGCAAGAATTTCCTGACGGGCACACAGAAAAATCATATCCCTGATGATATTGCCAATAAAGTATTCGACCTCATGGTCTATTTTGCCGGCTATGGCTTCAACAAATCTCATTCGGTTGCCTATGCCTATATTGCCTGGCAGACGGCCTATTTGAAAGTTCATTACCGCCCGGAATTCATGGCGGCCACTATGACCAGTGTCATCAATGATATCAGCAAAATCAGTTATTATATCCAGGAATGCAAACGCCATGGTGTGCCGGTCCTGTCCCCCGATGTCAATGCCAGCGTCTATATGTTTTCCGTACAGGGAGACAGCATCCGTTTTGGCCTTTCCGGCGTCAAGAGCGTAGGCCAGAACGCCATCACGGAAATCGTGAATAAGCGGGAGCAGGACGGTCCTTATCAGTCACTGGAAGATTTTTGCAGCCGTGTTGATTTCCACGTGGTCAATAAACGGGCCATGGAAAGTCTCATCAAATGCGGGGCAATGGATTCGTTTGGCAAGCGCCGGTCTCAGCTCATGGCCGTTCTCGACCAGGCCATGGCCCTTGGTTCGCTCTATCAGAAAGAACGCGATTCAGGGCAGATGGGTCTGTTTGATATGGAAGAAGAAAAACAGGTATCGTCACTGACTTATCCGGATGTACCGGAATATCCCATCGAAATGCGGCTGGCTATGGAAAAAGAGTATGATGGCTTTTACTTTTCCGGCCATCCCCTCGATGCCTTTCACGATGTCATGGATAAACTGACGCCCTTATCGGCCCTGTACGGGGAACATAAGGAGCAGTACGACGGACGGGTCATGGAAATTGGCGGTCTGATTACGGCCCGGCGGCAGGTCCTGACCAAGCGGAAAGACACGATGGCCATCCTGACCCTGGAAGATTATACCCATACGGTCAGCGTCGTCGTATTTCCCAAGACGTACGGGCGTTATGGCAGTCTGACGGCGGCCGATCTGGCTGTGCGCATCACCGGGCGGGCGGATATTAACGATGAAAGTACTCAGGTCATTGCCGAAAGTATTGCGCCACTAGGAGAAGCGAAGGAAGGTGCCCCCGTGGCCAGTCCCCGTGCAGCCGTTCATGCCGGTGCCATGTGGCAGCTTGGGGGAGGGACGAAATTGTTCATTAAAATCCCGGCCCATCTGGAACGGACCGACCTGAGCTCGACCATTGCCGCTGTCCTGAAAAAATATCCGGGACCGGTCAAGGTCTATTTCCATCTCATGGGAAGCCGCAAGACCATACTGACCAACGAACAATACTGGATTACCCCTGATGAAACGCTGCATCAGGAACTCCAGTCTCTGTTGGAACCGGGATCGCTCGTACTGAAGTAAAGAGGGATGATACATTCACCTCTTGACAAACGGGGGACAACCTATTAAAATGTCGGATATATGGAAAAGCAATGAACAAGACGGTCTGCAGATACTTCTTGACAGCGAACCGGGGATAGTGTGAGCCCGGGAAAGAGAGTCTGCAGGCGGATCACTTGGGAGCCGCAGCCGCGTTCCGGCTGACGGGTAGCGCCGTTATCGTGCTATGAGAGTGGCTGCACAGCAGTCAATAGGGTGGTACCACGGTGATTACGTCTTCGTCCCTTTGGGATGGAGACGTTATTTTTTTACTTTTGAAGGAGGATATATAATGGATTACGGTAAAACGCTTCATTTACCAGAAACCGATTTCCCTATGCGCGGCAATCTGCCAAAACGCGAACCAGATATGATTAAATTCTGGCAGGAAAACAAAATCTATGAAAAACGCTTGAAGAAGAGACAGGGCTGCAAAAAGTTCATCCTGCATGATGGCCCTCCCTATGCCAATGGCAAACTCCACATCGGCCATGCATTAAATAAATGCCTGAAAGATTTCATCCTGAAATACAAGACCCAGACTGGTCATTATACGAAATATATTCCCGGCTGGGATACACACGGCCTGCCTATCGAACACGCCGTCATCAAAGATACAGGACTCAATCGTCATGAAATCGCACCGCTCGACCTGCGTGCCAAATGCCGCGAATACGCTCTTCAGAACGTCGATATGCAGCGTAAAGATTTCATTCGTTTTGGCGTCCTCGGTGACTGGGAACACCCATACCTGACATTGCAGAAACCGGTTGAAGTTGCCCAGATCGGTGTGTTTGGAGAAATGGCCAAGAAAGGCTATATCTACAAAGGCCTGAAGACCGTATACTGGTGCCCTCATTGTGAAACGGCACTGGCTGAAGCGGAAATCGAATATAAAGACGATAAATCCTTCTCCATTTATGTAAAATTTAAGTCGGTAGATCTCAATTGCCATATGCCGAAAGGTGCCGATCCGGAAAAGGTATTTGCCCTTATCTGGACGACAACGCCCTGGACTATTCCCTGTAACGTTGCCATCAGCGCCAACGAAGAATTCGACTACGTCTGGGTCCGGATTGGTGATGAATATCTGCTCATGGCCAAAGATCTGGTAGAACCGACCATGAAGGCCGGGAAGGTAGAAGACTACGAAGTACTGCCGGATGTCATGAAAGGGAAACAGCTGGAAGGCCTCGTATTCCAGCATCCGCTCTATGCAGATCGCAAAGTGCCGATTATCCTGGGTGATCATGTCACGCTGGAAGCCGGCACCGGCCTCGTCCATACGGCTCCGGACCACGGCGAAGACGACTTCAATGTCTGCATGAAATATGCAGCCTGGGGCCTGAAGCCGCTGGGCACGGTTGATGGGACCGGTCGTTACACCGATAAGGTTCCCGGCTTTGAAGGCCAGTTCGTATTTGATTCCAACGTGCCGGTCATCAAAAAACTGGCGGAAATCAATGCCCTCTTTGCCAAGAGCACGTTCCGTCACCAGTATCCGCATTGCTGGCGCTGCAAACAACCGATTATTTATCGTGCAACAGAACAGTGGTTTGCCTCTGTTGATGGATTCCGTCAGGAAGCTCTCGATGCTATCGATAAAGTCCGCTGGATTCCGTCCTGGGGCCACGACCGCATCTACAATATGATCCGCGACCGCGGTGACTGGTGCATTTCCCGTCAGCGTGTCTGGGGCGTGCCTATCCCAATCTTCTATTGCAAGAACTGTGGCGAACACATCATCAACGATGAAACTATTACTCACCTGCAGAAGATGTTTGCTGAAGAAGGCTCCAACACATGGTGGATGCATGATGTCAAAGAACTTCTTCCCGAAGGCTATAAGTGCCCGCACTGCGGCGGCACGGAATTCCGCAAGGAAGAAGACACGATGGATGTCTGGTTCGATTCGGGCTGCACTCATCAGGGAGTCATGAAAAATGACCCTGATTCCGGTTATCCCGTCGATATGTACCTTGAAGGGTCTGACCAGCATCGCGGCTGGTTCAACAGCTCCCTGCTGACTTCCGTTGCCATCAATGGCATCGCTCCTTATCGTCAGGTTCTGACCCATGGCTTTACCGTCGATGGCGAAGGCCGTAAGATGAGTAAATCTGTGGGCAATACGGTTGCTCCGCAGGAAGTCATCGAAAAATACGGTGCCGATGTCATGCGCCTCTGGGTTGCGTCTGCCGACTATCAGGGTGATATCCGCCTTTCGCCGAAAATCCTGAAGCAGCTTTCCGATGTGTATCGTAAAATCCGCAATACCTTCCGCTATCTCCTGGGCAATCTGGCTGATTACAATCCGGCAACCGATGCCGTTGCTTATGAAAACATGTCCGAACTGGATAAGTGGGCACTCATGCGCATGGAACAGGTTCTGGAAACAGTAACCGATGCCTATGAAAACTACCAGTTCCACGTCATGTATCATGCTATTCACAATTTCTGCACTGTCGATCTGAGTGCTATCTATCTTGACATCATCAAAGACCGTCTCTACACGGAAAAAGCCGATGCTAAGATCCGCCGCAGTGCCCAGACTGCTATGTATCATATCCTCGATACGCTGGTTAAAATCCTGGCACCGGTCCTGTCCTTTACGACGGAAGAAGTATGGCAGAATATGCCCGCTGTAGAAGGCAAAGAAGAAAGCGTACTTCTCACGGACTGGCCGGAAAAACATCCGGAATATCTCGATGCAGATATGGAAAAACGGTGGAACACACTTCTGTCCTATCGCAGCGACTTCATGCGTGCTCTGGAAGTTGCTCGTAAAGACCATAAGATCGGACATCCTCTCGATGCAGCCGTTACGATTTATGCCGATGGCGAAGATTACGACTTCCTCAGCCAGTGGCAGAACCGCATGGCAACGCTGCTAATCGTAAGTGAAGTCAACCTCGTAAAAGGTGATGCTCCGGCTGATGCTATGGCTGGTGAACATCATGCAGATACGAAGGTTGTCGTAGAACCGTCGTCTCACGAAAAATGCGAACGCTGCTGGAAACATGATGCCAGTGTCGGTTCGGATCCGGATCACCCGACATTATGTGCCCGTTGCGCCGCTGTATTAAAAGAATAATATCTCTCCGGAAATACCGGAAACAAAAGGACTTGTCGCTGACGACAAGTCCTTTTTGCGCCGGTATGGCCACCAGGTTCTGGTATATTTGTGGAGGTGATTTAGCATACCCATGTTTGAAAGTTTAGAATTATGCAATGAGAATAACAATTTTATATAACATATATAGATACGAGTATTGACACAGATGCAAGAGAGTAGTATGCTACATACAAGTAAAGACGATGAGGAGGTGATTCATATGGTGATAACTAAGATTTCCATAAAGGAACAGGTCTATGAATATCTGAAGTCATCGATCGTCCGGGGAACTCTTGTCCCGGACACAATTTATTCTGAACAGATGATTGCCGACGAATTGCAAGTATCGCGGACACCCGTACGGGAAGCGATACAACTCCTGAAGCATGAAAATCTGGTCGAAATTTACAGCAATCGCGGCTTTGGCGTCAAAGCTATTTCCTCAGCAGATATTGAAGAAATCATCGAGGCCCGCCTGGCTATTGAAGAATTCGGCATACGAAAACTCGTGCGTGATTACCGCTCTGAAAAAGGGCAGGAAGCATTGCATCAGCTGGAACGGTGCATCGAACAGACGAAGGAAGCGGCGGATTCACATCACCAGTATGAATTTTCCGAATCGGACGTAGCGTTTCACCGGCTGCTGGTCGCCTTTACAGAAAATCCGTACCTGATGCAGGTTTCTGACATGATCCATACGAAGCAGGAACAGGCAACGGTCCATTCGCTCCATGATGCCGACCGTATGGCGAAGGCCATCAGGGAACATGAACGTATTCTGACCTATCTGCATGCCGGAGATGAACCAGGTGCAGTCAGAGCGTTCGAAGAGCATATGCAGGTTACCAGGGAAATTCTGCATGCCGCTGAAACAGTAGCAGACAATTAAAATTTTAGTTATTATATTTGCTGGTCAAGGAGGTCATTATTATGTTAAAAGTAGGGTTTGTAGGTCTGGGAATCATGGGGAAACCGATGGTCATGAATATGTTGAAGGCCGGTATTGATGTTACCGTATCCGACTTGAAACAGGAACTGGTCGATGAAGTCGTCGCAGCCGGCGGCAAATCGGCCGCATCGGTCAAAGAACTGGCAAAAGGCAAAGATGCCGTATTTACCATTCTGCCGACGGCAGCTATCGTACAGGACGTCCTTACGAAAGAAGACGGCATTCTGGCCGGTGTCGATGCAGGTACGGTCGTCGTCGATTGCAGCTCCGTTTCTCCCATCGAATCGAAACAGTGCCGTGACCTGGCAGCTGCCAAGGACTGCCCCTTCCTCGATGCTCCCGTAAGTGGCGGCGAAGAAGGCGCCATCAACGGGACACTGGCATTTATGATTGGCGGAGATGAAAAAGCTGCTGAAAAAATCAAAGATGCTTTCGAAGCCATGGGCTCCAGCTGGATTGTCGTCGGTCCGACCGGCAGCGGTTCTGTCACGAAACTGGCTAATCAGATTATGGTCAATGTCAATATCTGCGCCGTCGCAGAAGCCCTGGTACTGGCCCAGAAAGCCGGCGCTGACCCGAAAAAAGTGTTCGAAGCTGTCCGTTGCGGCCTGGCTGGCAGTACCGTTCTGGAAACAAAAGCGCCGAAGATGTTCAACCGCGATTTTAAAGCCGGCGGTACAATTAAAGTCAACCTGAAAGATATTACCAACGTCATGAATACAGCCCGCGATCTGCAGGTACCGCTCTTCCTGTCCGGAATCGTACAGCAGATCCAGCTCAGCCTTAAACAATCTGGCCACATCATGGACGATCATGCCGGTTACGTTCAGTTCTATGAACAGATTTCCGGTGTTACCGTTAAAACAGAAGAAAAATAAGGCGTGCAGAAGAGGAGACAATCATGGCAAAAGTATTAAAAGAAGAAGTATTCCGTACCCTTCCGGCCGTACAGGTAAATGAAGAAGAAATCACGAAAGAACTGCTGAAAGAATTACAGGAATTCCATAAAAAAATCGTCGTTCTCGATGATGATCCTACGGGAACACAGACAGTGCACGATATTTCCGTATATACGGAATGGACGGAAGATGCCCTGACCCAGGGGTTTGACGAAGCCAATTCGGAATTTTATGTACTGACTAACTCCCGGGCTTTCTCCCGCCAGCACACGACAGAAGTACATCAGACGATAGCACAGCGGGTATCGGCTATTGCCAAGAAGACCGGTAAGGATTTTATCGTCATCAGCCGCAGTGATTCTACGCTGCGCGGCCATTATCCACTGGAAACGCAGGTCCTCAAGGATACACTGGAAGCCAATGGCGCCCCGGTTATTGATGGGGAAGTCCTGATGCCCTTCTTTAAAGAAGGTGGCCGCTTCACTATTGGCAACGTTCATTACGTACAGGAAGGGGAATATCTGGTCCCGGCTAACGAA
Organism: Megasphaera sp. UBA4382; assembly: GCF_002391155.1. Lineage (NCBI taxonomy): Bacteria > Bacillati > Bacillota > Negativicutes > Veillonellales > Veillonellaceae > Megasphaera > Megasphaera sp. UBA4382. The sequence goes on from NZ_DGRS01000027.1 coordinate 11,409, forward strand.
ACGGAATTTGCCCAGGACAGCACCTTTGGCTATACGGCGGCGACCATGCCGGAATACATCGAAGAAAAAACGGGCGGTGCGTATAAGGCAGACAGCGTTACCTGCATTGCTCTGGAAGACCTGCGGGCCGGCAACATAGATAAAGTGGCGGCCCAGCTCGAAGCAGTCCATGATTTCAACAAAGTCATCGTCAACTGCACCGACTATATCGATGTCAAAGTATTTGCCCTGGCATTGCTTAAAGCGATGAAAGCAGGACGCCATTTCATGTTCCGTTCTGCGGCGGCTCTGACAAAAGTACTGGGCGGCGTGTCGGATAAACCGCTTCTGACGAAAGAAGAACTGGTCGTAGCCGGCAATACGAATGGCGGTCTCATCGTCATCGGCTCTCACGTCAAAAAGACTACCCAGCAGCTGGAAAAATTGAAAGAGCTGGATAATATCGATTTCATCGAATTCAATCATCTCATGGTACTGGAAAGCGATGAAAAACTGGAAGCAGAAATCCAGCGCGTCATCGATAAGACGGAAGATAACCTGAAAAAAGGCATTACGACAGCCGTCATGACCGGGCGAAAATTGCTGAAAATGGACACGAAAGAAGAATCTCTCCGCGTATCTGTCAAGATTTCAGACGCTCTGGTCAGCATCGTGACCCGCCTGTCCGTACAGCCGAAATTCATCATTGCCAAAGGCGGCATTACGTCCAGCGATGTGGCGACCAAGGGCCTGTCCATCAAGAAAGCCTTGGTTCTCGGTCAGGTAGCTCCTGGTATCCCGGCGTGGAAAGCAGGACAGGAAAGCAAATTCCCTGGCATGAGCTATGTCGTATTTCCGGGCAATGTCGGGGCTGTGACTACCCTGCGTGATGTCGTGGCCATGATGAACGCCTGAGATAGGAGCCTGTTATGCTTATCAATCTCCGGGACATGCTGCGTTACGCCGCAGAGAAAAATGTAGCTGTCCCTTCCTTTAATGTCTATAATGTAGAATCCGTCCAGGCGGTCTGGCAGGCAGCACAGAAAAAAGAGTCTCCCGTCATCATTGCGTTTGGCGAATCCTATGATAGTCATATGCCGATTGAGTCGGCAGCCGCTCTGATACAGTCGTATGTCCGCGATGCCCGGCTGCCGGTAGTACTTCATCTGGACCATTGCCGGAGTCAGCGGAATATCCTGCGCGCCTTACGGGCAGGATTTACGTCTGTCATGTTCGACGCGTCAGCAAAACCGCTGGCTGAGAATATTGAAGATACGAAGGCCATTGTTCGCCTGGCTCATGATCTCCATGTCAGTGTCGAAGGCGAATTAGGCTATATGAATGAAGAAGATGGCACAGGCAGTGTCGTCCCTGGTACAGGATATACGACGGTCACTGCAGCCCGCCAGTATGCGGAAGAAAGTGGTGTCGATGCCCTGGCCATAGCCATCGGGAATGCCCATGGCATTTATAAAGGGACGCCCAGTCTGGATCTGGACCGCCTCGATGATATCCGGAAGGCTGTTGCGGTGCCTCTGGTTCTCCATGGCAGTTCGGGAATTCCTGTACCGTTGTTGCAGGAAGCTATCCGACGGGGCATCCGCAAAATCAATGTGAACACGGAAGTATCGACGACAGGTATCCAGGCTGCACGGGATTTCCTTGCCAGTCATACGGATCCCAATACACGCTTCGAAAAAATGACAAAAGCAGCTGAACAGGCTATGAGTCAGGTCGTAGAGACGTATATGGATATTTGTGCGTTGAAAAAATAATCACAGTACACGAAAAGGCGCTGTCTTCATGGGACAGCGCCTTTTAGCTATGAAATCTTCCGTCCGGGCATTCTTCCGTGCTCCATTTTCCATTTCTCTGCCCAGGGTATTCACCTCCTCAGAAGTATTTTTTGTTAACGATTGCGCGCGAAATCTAGCACGAATTAAGTATATCATAAAAGCAGAACAAATGTTTTATCTATGATGCTGTAATGGAGAAGATGAAAGTCAGGCATACTGGGCTGAATTGATTATTGCATGCTTGCATAGCATAACTCGTCTTGTTTTTATATAGTTTACTCATACTTTACATTACTGATTGACAATTTTTTTCTAAGGTTTATAATGAATTTATGAAAAGAAAGAAATCATATATTTAGTTATCTTATTTATCAATCAGTATCCTAGTACTGTAGAATTGATTCCCAGAAATGCTATGTTTCTATTGTCAGAACAGGAGACAGCTTCTTTGGATCCCGCCCCCCGTTTTCAACGTATCAAACAGAAAACATCCTGAGAACCAAAGGAGAGGAAGTGTAATCATGAACGCACTGAAAAAAGCTGTGCCACTGCTGACAACGGTTGTTATTATCGGACTGGCTGCTGCAGTTATTTATTTTGAATAAGCAATAAAACGGACTGTCTGTAAAGATGGTCCGTTTTTTGATTTTAGATGCAGTAGCATCAATGGCCTTGTTTCTTTTATTTCCATAGATACTGTTATATACATCCATATAACATACCATGCGCCGGAGAGGGGAAGCTCCGGCGCATGGTATGTCTACATGAAAAAACGCGGCATGGGACGTATCCTATGCCGCGTTTTTTTACTTATTTATTGCTGTCAGCGATGCATTCGTTCAGATCTGCAATCAGAGCGTCTACATCAATGCCGTGTGCGCCGGCACCTTCGCCGATTGTTTCGAAGTGAGCGGCCATGCAGCCGATGCATCCGAGACCATAAGCCTGGAATATCTGCACAATCTGCGGATATTTCTGGACAGCTTCGATGATACCTGTGTCTTTGGTAATAACTGGCATGTGAATTCCTCCTTAAAAATTCTATTCCGAACGTTTTGAAAGAACTCCGGACTGGATTCATTATATCATACTTTATCTCCTTTGACAGGTGGTAAATGCAACGAAAGTAGAGAAAATTTTGACTTTTTATAACGATGATGATGTAGAGATAGTAGATTTCGTAACAGTGTATGTGCATTGTATATTATAATTATTTATCTATGTATAATATTTTTATAAGAACATATCATTTTATAACAACGTTAAACGTAAAACGTAAACATAGAGGATAGAGTTAAATATCTATTAGTTATTATTAAAACAAAATAGTGTAGTAGTATTGTTCGTATATTTTTATTATTTATACGACTATTAGAAAAAACACAAGTGTATATTGAATATTTGTCCTGCTGAAATACTACTTATTCATGGATTATGATTATTATATCATTATTATTTTATATTTATATTATATTTAGTTTATCAATAAAACAAACAAAATGATATTTGACCCTAACCTCAGATTGAGGTCTAAAATAATAATGATTTTTTTACAATAATATGACAAATATATTGTAAGCGTAAACGATAAAGAATTTTATATCACAAATTTATAAATAAGGTGGGAAGCTTTATGAACAAAATTTACAAGGTCATTTGGAGTAAAGTACGGAATTGTTATATCGTCGTATCAGAACTGGCGAAAAGCCATGATTCGGCTCATGGTACGCGCAGCCGAAGTGAGTGCGCCCGCAAAGCCGCCGTCCTGGCAGCTTTTGTCCTGACGACATCGCTCCTTGTTGCTCCGGACTGGGCTCAGGCAGCGACAGCCACGAATAGTGGGAATCCGTCTGCTAACCAGGCGGTAAATATCGAGAACAAGAATAATACAACAGCTCAAGGAAGCGATGCCTATGCTACTTATGATTCCCAGGGCAATTTGATTATGGGCAAGGACAATGAAGTCGTTCCCATCCAGAAGGATCCCAAGACCGATAATGCACGGTCGGATAAGCAGGCAGAAAATGTGGCGCTGGGCACACGGAATGGAATCGGCAAATTCACCCATTCCACGGAGACCAAGAAACCTATCAGTGGGGATGAATCCTATGCGTATCAGAAGCTGGATACGGAATGGATCACGGTAAAGGTTTACAACCCCAACACCGGTTCCTATGATGACAAACAGGTGGAAGTCTATAAACTGACCCCAGGCCAGTACATGGATGACGAATATAACGTCCGGACAAAAGTGCCGACATTGGCAGACTATAATTATAACCAGGAAGCCTATAATCAAGCTTTGAATGTTTATAATAGTGTAGCTAATTATTTGAATGACGATAGGACACGCAAGTCCTATTATGTTAGCGGATCTACCGCAGTAGGTGTAGACAATGTGGCCGAAGGAGACCATTCCACGGCCATCGGCAACAAGGCCAAAGTCCTGAATTCTGTGGGCAGCTATTATGTAGATGCCTATGGCAGATTAACGAGGGAGCAGAATGATGCTTATTATTATTTGGATGAACAAGGGCGCATCACCACAACACCTCAATATGTCAAGGACAGCAACGGACAGTATGTTAGAGATACAACTGGGAATTATATCAAAACGTCTTTTTTGACTGTTGACCGTCTCATCGATTCCACCGATGCGGTGGCCGTGGGCAGTGATGTGACGGCAGAAGGTCGGTCGGCTGTAGCCATCGGCCATGAGTCCTATGCCAAGGAATACAGTGTGGCCATCGGAGAAAACAGCGTGACCGACTATATGGGCGTAGCCATCGGCAAAGATAATAAGGCCAAGTACGCTAGTACTGCTATTGGCCATACAAACGATGCCAATGGCTATTACACGGCTATGTTGGGGGTCAACAATACAGCTCGCGCAGATGAAAGCACAGCCATCGGCTACGGCAACAGTGTGGACGGCCAGCAGCGGAACGGGGGTACCACGCCGAAAGCAACTTATACACATGTACTGGGGTCCAATAATACCGTGGAGGGCAGCTATAATGCGGTATTCGGCGATACCAATACGGTGACCGGGGCCTATGCTTTGGCTCTGGGCGGTCATAACAAAATCAGCGGGGAAAATACGAATGATGGAGATGGAGAGTACGGCATCGCCATCGGCTATGGCAATACGGTGGAAAAGAATGCCCTGGCCCTGGGGCTGAACAGCAACTCCATCCACGACGGAAGTATCGCCATCGGGAAGTCGGTCAATACGACAGGGAATAATAACAATGGGGCCACTGATTCCATTGCTATTGGTACTAAAGCTTCCGTTCATATGAAGAATGGTATCGTTTTAGGTAATGAAGCCTATGCCGGGAACAATGGTGATAATAACGAAGGTGCCATTGCCATCGGTCATCAGGCAAACTCTGCTGCCGGCGAAAGCATCGCCATCGGGACGAAAGCCACTACCGGCAACAACAGTGGTTCTACCGATATGAAGAACATCGGGGCCATCGCCATCGGTTCCAATACCACGGCAGATACGGTCTATGATATCGCCATGGGTTGGGGTGCTAATACTAAGAATACGGCAAATGGAGGTGCTATCGCTCTCGGGCACAATGCCACCATCGAACAGGGGGGGGCAGGCTTCGGCGGCCATCGGGGATTCCGCCCGGGTCAAGATGAACATCCATGATGCAGTAGCCCTGGGCAGCCAAGCCTATGCAGACCGGGAAGCCAACAATCAGGGGGGATATGACCCGGCAAGCAATAATAAAAATCACAATGCTGGTTCTGATCCGGTGTGGAATTCCACTTTGGCAGCCGTTTCCGTAGGTTCTTCTAAACATGATGTCTGGGATGGGTCGAAAAATGTCCACTATGCTCAGCAGACCCGGCAGATCACCAATGTAGCCGCCGGGAAGGAAGATACGGATGCTGTCAACGTGGCCCAGCTGAAACAGGTGGTCAATCTGGTCAATAACAGCGGTGGAGGAAGCGGAACCGGTGGCAGCGGCGTCCACGATTACAGCGTGAATTCAGTGGATACAACCAACGATAGCAACTACAACAATACCGGTGCCAAAGGGACGAATGCCTTGGCTGCGGGCGTCAATGCCAAAGCTAAAGGCGAAAACGCCGTAGCCATTGGAACTGGTGCGACCGCAGAAGGCAAAGGTGCGACAGTCATTGGTCAGTATGCCAAGGCAAAAGGAGATTATGCAACGGCCTTTGGTGGTTCCAATACGGATACTACGGGTGAAGCTGTAGGAAATACTGCCGAAGGTGCCAACTCTGTTGCCTTTGGAGAACGGACCAGCGCCAGCGGTCCCAATTCCACGGCCTTTGGCTGGCTGACCACAGCTACGGAAAAACGGGCTACCGCCTTTGGCGAACGCACTACTGCTTCTGGTGCCAACTCCACGGCCTTCGGCCAGCTGGCAACTGCTTCCGGACAGAATTCCACGGCCTTTGGCAATGAAGCAGTAGCCAATAACTATGGTTCCACTGCCTTCGGCAACCGCACGGAAGCTTTGGGTGAATATTCTACCGCTTTCGGCAACAGCACCGTAGCAGCCGGCATGAATACGGCCGCTTTTGGCACCGATAACGTAGCCGGCGCTGTGCTGGACGAAAACGGTGCCTATACCAATATTATCTATCAGACAAATCCTAATAATGGCCGTGTTGTCAAAGATACAAATGGCAATCCCATCGAGACTTCCCGTGAAAAGATGGACGCCCGCGGCAACCTGGCCTATCTGGATGGCAGCGGCCATACAAAATCCGTAACCTACACCGTTCCTGGAGGGGAAACCCACAGCTACGTATTGCTTCAGGGAATGGATGGCAATACCTATATCCGTGACTACCGCGGCAATATCCGCAGTGCTACCATTGGCAGTGACGGTAAGGTGACCGTCGGCGATAAGGAGCTTACGAACGTAACGCTGAAAAAGGCTAATGCCGGTGCCAACGGCTATCATATCCTGAGCAATGCCAATGCTACTGTCTGGGGCGAAAACAGCATCGCTTCCGGCGAAGCTTCTACAGCATTCGGCGTGGGCTCCACGGCCAGTGGGAAGAACTCTTTGGCTGTTGGCGGTGCAACAGCTTCTTTGGATGATTCTATCGCCCTGGGCAAAGGGTCTGTGACTACCCGTGCCAAGTACAGTGCACTCACCAAAGACGAAGAAAAAGCGGTCTATGCAAAAGGTGCTTCTACTGGCTCTGCCTGGGAAGCTACGGACAATGCCATTGCCGTGGGCAATGACAGCACCGTGACCCGTCAGATTACCGGCGTGGCCGCAGGTTCTCTGGATACGGACGCCGTGAACGTGGCCCAGCTGAAGGCAGTGGATGCAAAGCACACCACCGTTTCTGTGGGCGGTACGCACGCCACGGCCGATGACCAGGCAGTGAAAGGTGGCAATTTGGAACTAACCCGTACCACCAATGGTCAGGCTAACTATGATGTATCCCTGAGCAAGGATGTGGTCCTTGGGGAACAGAAAGAAAACAAGGGCGGCAGCCTGGTGGTAAACAGCGTGGCCCAGTTCCGGACGGCTCCGGGATCTCAAGATACGTACCCCGTGAAAGAAGCCGTGAAAATCGATGGGACTACGGTGTCCGTGGTCAAGAACAACGGCACCAACGACCAGCGTCAGGTAGTCCTGGGCGTTGGCCAGGATACGGGCGGCTATGTGGCTCTGTTCGATAATACCGGAAGGACTCCTACCTATATCTTTAATGCCATCAGTTCCGGCATCACCTACCTGAAGGACGGCAAGGAATATCCGGCTGACGAAGCCAATGAATTCAACCGGCTGGAATACGGGGATATCACCAACGGTTCCACCCAGTTCATCGCTACCCTGGATGATGGCCTGAAGTTCAGCGGCGACCAGGGAACCACTTCAGCCGTGAAACTGAACCAGAAACTCAGTGTTACCGGCGGAGAAACCAACAAAGACAATCTGGTCACAGCCAACAACATCGGCGTCGTTTCCAGCCAGGATAGGGACAATGGCAAACTGGAACTCAAACTGAACAAGGACCTCACCGGCCTCAATACGGTTACGGCCGGCACGGCGAAAATCGGTCACTATGCCGATGGGGTGCTGCCTACGGTTCAGAATGGACAGCCCACCATCAGCTATGCCAAAGCCGGGGACTATGTAACGGGCCTGACCAACAAAGACTGGACCGTTAACAATCCTACCTATGTGAGCGGACGGGCTGCTACGGAAGATGAACTGCGGATCGTATCCGATGCGGTGAGCGGCAATACCACCAAGATTACCAATAACACGAACCAAATTACCAACAATACCAATACCATTGCCAAAGGCCTGAGCTTCACCACCAACACCAAGAATGCTTCTAACACCAGCGAAAACTACAAGGGCTACAAAGTAGTGAAACGCAGCCTGGGGGATACCATCGCCATCAAGGCCAGCGATGAAACCGGCGGCCACGACTACAGCACGGCCAACTTGACGACCCGCATTGCCGAAAACGGCGACATCTCCATCCTCATGGATAAAAAACCCACCTTTACTACCGTGACCACCGGCGATGTGATCTATACAGGCAATCCTGATAAGAAAGATCATAACGGCAAAGCGGCCCAGGCGGACACCAGCGTCCATTATGGGGATAAGACCCTGACGGACGGCAAGAACATCACTACGTCTGACAATGAAACCAAGGCCACCCGTCTGGGGTACAAAGATGCTCAGGATAAACGCCACGATATTGCCACCCTGGATGACGGCCAGATTTATGCCGGGGATATCACCAGCGACGGGAAACTGGATGAAAACGGCTTTGCCCGGACCCTGAACCAGAAGACCACCATCAACGGCGGAGTGAAAGAAACAGGGAAACTCACCGATGGCAACATCGGCGTGGTTTCTAACGGCACTGATACCCTGACGGTGAAACTGGCCAAGGACCTGAAAGACCTGACTTCTGTCACCACGGGCAAGACCGTCCAGAATAATAGCGGCATTACGATTACCAACGATGCCAATGATGAAACCAAGAACGTGGTCATCAACGGGGATAAGATTTCCTTTGGTGGCAATCAGGTCACCAATATGGACAGTGGTATTAATAAGGTTACTAACCAGTACGATATCACTACCAACGGGGCCAATATCGGCGATGTGAAGAATATTGCCAACAGCACCACGGAGGCAGCCAAGCTCACCGGTGATTCCAACATCACCGTCACCTACAATGATGCGGCCGCCGGCGGCAAGAACACGGTCAAGCTCAACGACAGCATCACCCTGGGCAGCGATGCCGACAAGAAAGTTACCATCGACGGCACGAAGGGCACTATTACGGCTGGCGATAAAGTCAGCTTTGATGGCAGAACCGGCAAGGGCAGCATCGGCGGCGTGACCATCGGCAATCAGACTGGCGTTGCTACCACCAAGAAGGATGGCGACAAGGCTAAGACAGAAGACGGAACCTTTGTCACGGGCCTGTCAAACAAGACTTGGAACCCCGATAGCAATGGTATCGTCAGCGGCCGGGCAGCTACGGAAGACCAGCTCAAGACGGTATCTGACACGGTCAATGCCGGCTGGGAACTGGATGTCAATGGCACAAAGCAGAAAGCTGTGACGCCGACGAGTCCGAAAGTCAACTTTGTGCAGGGCCAGAACATCACCATTACCGGCAGCGGCGATGATGTCACTGTGGCCACGGAGGATGATGTGCGTTTTGCCAGCGTCCGTGTAGGCGGAGATACCGGCGGTATTGTCATCGGCCAGCAGAGCGGCCTGAAAGCAGATGGTAACCCCAGTGCCAATCCCAATGTGGATTACTACATTACGGGCCTCAAGAATACCAATTGGGACAGCGAAAAGATCCAGAGCGGCCGGGCGGCTACAGAAGATCAGCTGAAAATCGTAGCCGATGAAATCAAAAATGGCACCGTAGCCGGCGATGTATTCGTCACCGGGGGCGGAATCAAGTACAACGGGGAACATGACGCCAGTGATACCACCAGTGTCAATGATGGAAAGGGCAGCTTGAAACTGACTCTGAAAAATCAGGATGAGCCGCTTTCTATTGATGGTCTCCATGATTACTATGCTGCCAGCGGTACTGTTTCTGCAGACGGAAAGACACTTACCATTGCGCGCAACGAAAAGGATGCAGAAGGGAACCCGGTCACATTTGACGTGGATTTGACCAATCTCCTGAACAAGGAAAAACACCTGATTGCCAATCCGGCCGATGGCAGCCAGGGAGTCTACAAAGTCAATGAACAGGGTGAAGTGACCCTGCAAGTACAGGATGCGGCCGGCAATAATACGCCGGTGACCATTTCCGGATTGGATGGAGTCAAGGGCTTGAACTTCGATGCCAATACGAAAAAGACATCCGATGGCAAGGTCCATAATGTGAAACTGGGCGGAACCATCAAAGTCCAGGGCGTTGATCCCGTCACCGGCCATGACTACAGTGCAGACAACGTGACCACCGAAGTGGACGATAATGGCAACATCACCATCAAGCTGGATAAAGCCCTGACGGCTGATACGGTGATGGTCAACGGCAAAGATGGCAGAGATGGCCAGATTGGCCTGAATGGCAAGGATGGTAAAGATGGTACGGTGACCACTATCATCCGGACTATCGGTAAGAATGGCACGGATGGCACCGATGGAAAACCTGGTGTCAACGGCACTGACGGTATCACCCGTATTGTCTATCAGGATGGGAAAGATGGAGAACCGGGCACAACGACCCATACGGTGGCTACCTTGGATGACGGCCTGAAATTCGGTGCCAATGCCCCTGCAGCTGGAAAGACGGACAACCCGGTGGGCAACAAGCTGAATAGTACTATCAACATTAAAGGTGCTGGCACCAAGACGCTTGACCAGTATTCCGGCCAGAATCTGATAACTTCTGTGGAACAGGATGCAGACGGCACGACCACCATCCATGTACTCATGGATCGCAATATCTCTGCTGATGGCGTCACCGTCGGCCAGGCAGGGAAAGCGGGAGAAAACGGAGCTGCCGGTACCATCGGCATCAATGGGAAGGATGGGAAGGACGGTATCACCACCACCTTCATCCGCACCGAAAAAGGCCAGCCGGGGAAAGACGGCATCAACGGCAAACCCGGCGTGGACGGCACGGATATTACCCGGATCGTCTACCAGAACGGACAGGACGGCACCGATGGAAAAGATCTCCATACGGTCGCTACCTTGGAGGACGGCCTGAAATTCGCCGGGGACGACGGGCAGAACGATACCACGAAAGTCATCAGCAAGAAGCTCAACGAGCAGCTGGATATCATCGGGGGAGCCGCCCTGAACAGCCTGACGGACAACAACATCGGGGTGAAGAACGAGGGCGGCAAGCTCTATGTCCGCCTGGCGAAACATGTGAATCTGGATGCTGACGGTACCCTGAAAGCCGGGAATCTGACCATCGGGGCCTTCAGCAATACGGATCTCACCACCAATAAGAACAACCATCCCTCTGCAGGCAGCTATGCAACAGGCCTGTCCAATACGGATTGGAATGTGGCGGATCCGGAATACGTGAGCGGCCGGGCAGCTACGGAGGATCAGCTGGCTAAGCTTTCTCAGACCATCACCGACAGCAATACCGTACGTACGGATTATCAGCTGGTCCGGAATCCTAATACGGATGACGGCAGTTACACCGCTACCAATGGAGAACTGACACTGACGGTCCGGGATACGGAACATACCAATGATCCCAAGTATCCGGACAAGACCATCACCATTAAGGACATCGCATCCAAGACGAAGGTGGACGAAGCCTACGACCGGACCGTGAAGTACGACATGAAGGACGGAAAGGTGGACAAGACCCACGTGACCTTTGAAGCCGTGGATGAGGCCGGGAACCCAGTGGATACTCAGGTGAGCCATATGGCCAGCGGGGCTTCGGAAATCACTGATGATGGGGAGGGCAACAAGACCTATACCTACAATGCGGACAACAATGCCGCCAATATCGGCGACGTGAAGCGTCTGGCGGCTGAATCCGAACTGCACTACAGCGGGGATACGGGTACGGGCACCAGCCAGCTGAAGGATACGGTAGCCTTCAACGGCACGAAGGGCCAGATCGTCACCACGGCGGAAAACGGCAAAGTCACCTTCAAACTGGCAGATGATCTGATGACCCAGACCATCACCGTTACCGGCAAAGATGGGAAAGGCGGCCAGCCGGTGACACCGGGCCATATCGGCATTGACGGAAAAGACGGTCAGTCCGGCATTGGCATCGATGGCAAAGACGGGATCTCTATCAAAGGCCAGAATGGCAAAGATGGAGTGACCCTCAAAGGCATCGACGGCAAAGATGGCGTGGACGGCGCCGAAGGCCATATCGGCCTCAACGGCAAAGACGGCATGGTGGATATCTGGACCAAGCCGGGCAGACCTGGGGTCGACGGCAAGGATGGGGAAACCATGACCCGCATCGTCTACAAGAATCCGGCTGGCCAGGAACATCAGGGAGCCACCCTCGATGACGGCTTGAAATTCCAGGGCGACAGCGGGGATGTAGTGACCCGGAAACTGAACACCCAGCTGGATGTACTGGGCGGGCAGACCGATACGGCAAAACTGACGGCCACTACGGATGGCAACATCGGCGTGGTTTCTACGAAAGCAGCAGACGAAACCTCCAACGGCAAACTGGAAATCCGTCTGGCCAAGGAACTGAAAGGCCTTACCAGTGTACAGACCGGGGATACCACTGTGGATGGCAATGGTCTGACCATTAATAAAGCAGGGAACGGCGGTAAGGGTACCATTACCATCAACAAGACTACCGTTTCCATTGCGGGGAACCAGATCACCAACATGGGCAGCGGCTTGGGGAATACGTATACTGCAGCCGAGGATAACAACGGCGCCAATATCGGGGATGTGAAAAAAATCGCCGATGGACGCCGGACTACGGTGAAATCCACCGATGGCAGTGTTTCCGTAGTGGATAAGAATGCCAATGATCCCAATGCCACCAGCCATGACTATGACCTGTCCGTTGATACTACGAAAGTTGCTGAAGGTGTAATCCTGAAATACAAGGGTGACAACAATACCCAAGGCAGCAACAAGCTCAGCGAAGCGGTCACCTTCAGCGGTACGGAGGGTCAGATCGTGACCCAAGCGGAAGACGGCAAAGTCACGTTTAAACTGGCGGACGACCTGACGACCCAGACAATCACGGCTACCGGCAAGAATGGCAATGACGGCCAGATTGGTATTACCGGCAAGAACGGGGCTGACGGCAAGGTGACTACCATCATCAAGACAGTGGGAGCCAAAGGGACTGACGGCAAGAACGGCATCCCCGGCGCGGACGGCCAGCCTGGCAAAGATGGCATTACCCGTTTGATCTATGATGAAACAGACGATAAGGGCGGCACAGAACACCATGTAGTGGCTACCCTGGACGACGGCCTGAAGTTTGTGGGCAACGACGGCAAGGTAGTTACCCGGAAACTCAATGACACCCTGTCCATCAAAGGTGGCATCGATGATCCGGAGGTATTGGCTGACAAGAGCCGGGTATCCCGCCGGAACCTGGGTGTCCGCCAGAATACAGCAGGAGATGGTTTGGAAATCGTCATGACCAATCGGCCGGATTTCGAAGCCATCACCGTAGGCCCGGACAGCAATCCAGCACATAAGATTACTATCGGCCAGCAGAATAACAAAGATGGCAACCCCAATCCCACCAAGGGCAACTACATCACCGGTCTGGACAATACCCAGTGGGATGCAGGCAACGTCGTGGCAGACCGGGCCGCAACGGAAGGCCAGCTGAGTCAGGCCATCACGGATATTTCCGGTAAAGAAAAAGGTGGTTTTGGCCTGGCCGATGAAAAAGGCGGCACGGTGAAGAAAGAACTGGGCGGCACCATTGCCGTCAAGGGCGATGGCACGAATATCGAAACCAAGGTGAAAGGCGATGCTCTGGAAGTATCCTTAAAGAAGGATGTGAACCTGGGCAAAGACGGCAGCCTCAAGGCCGGTGAAACGACCATCGATAAAGATGGGGTGAAGACCAACGAAGTTAAAGTCGGTGACATCACCATCACCCAGGACGGCATCGATGGCGGGGCCAAGCAGATTACCAACATCGCCAGTGGTCTTGACAGCACAAAGCATTATGCTGATCCCGTTGACAACAACGCGGCCAGCATCGGCGATGTGAAACAGATTGCCGGAGATGAAGCCGGCAAGGCGGCTGAGGCGGTCAAGTCCAAGAGCGGCAAGAACATCACCGTGAAGGACGACCATACGGTGAATCTGAATGACCACATCACACTGGGTGATGATCAGGACAAGACCAAACAAGTTGTCATCGATGGCAACGGGGCCAAAGTCACGGCTGGTGACGGGGCCAATAAAGTCACCGTAGATGGCTCTAAAGGTCAGGTAACCATCGGTTCCGGAGACAAGACCCTGACCTTGGGCCAACAAGCCAATACAGCTGGCGACAGCAACCCGGCAGAAGGCAATTACCTGAATGGCCTGGACAATACTAAATGGGATGGAGAACACATCCAGAGTGGCCGTGCCGCTACGGAAGATCAGCTGAAGACCGTAAGCGACAAGGTGAACAGCGGCCGCGTATTCCAGGGCGATGATGGGAAAGAAGTCAAAGTAGGCATGGGCGATACCCTGAAAATCCAGGGTGGCGTCAAAGCGGAAGATGTCAGCAAAGAAAACAATATTGGCATCGTCAAAGGTGCTGATGATACGCTGAACATCCGTTTGGCTAAAGACCTCAAAGGTCTGGACAGTGTGACTACGGGCAACACGACTATTGACAACGGTGGCCTTACCGTCAAGACTGGCGACAGCAGCCATCAGGACATCACCATCAAACAGGGCAACGTCAACATGGGCGGCAACAAGATTGAAGGCGTCGCACCGGGTGCGGTGACACCGGATTCGACCGATGCCGTCAATGGCAGCCAGCTCTATGCCGCAGGCCAGGCTATTTCCAACCTGGGCGGAGCCGTGAATAAACTGGGAACCCGCGTAGACCGCGTCGGTGCCGGATCGGCGGCTTTGGCAGCTCTCCATCCGCTGGACTTCGACCCCGATGACAAGTGGGACTTTGCCGCAGGCTACGGTCATTACCGTGGTGCCAATGCGGCGGCTGTCGGAGCGTACTACCGGCCGAACGAAGACACCATGTTCAGTATCGGTGGATCCTTTGGCGGCGGAGAAAACATGTTCAATGCCGGCGTCAGCATCAAACTGGGCCAGGGGAATCACGTTTCCACGTCCCGCGTGGCCATGGCAAAAGAAATCAAAGATTTGCGGGAAAATGTATCCCAGCTCAATCAGATTGTCAATCG
>NZ_DGRS01000030.1:0-2518 GCF_002391155.1 Megasphaera sp. UBA4382
TAAGCGCTACCATCAGTGCCCGCGTACTTCCCGGGGAAACGGGGGACGAAATTCTGGCGTATATCCAGCAGCACCTCACTGGTGGCATTCAGGTCCGCCGCGTATCCGGCATCGACCCGGTCAACGAAGACACCCCGGACAGTGAAGAATTCCGTCTGGTCGAACAGACTATTCACGACGTATACGGTGATGACGTCATCGTCATGCCGGAACTGATGCTGTTTGCGACAGATTCCCGCTATTACAAGGACATTGCCAGGCACATCTTCCTCTTCAGCGGCTATGAACAGGACGATACGTGGGGGCCCATGCACGGTGTCAACGAACGGATTCCCGCTGCCGCATTACCGGGATCACGTAATTTCTTCCGCAGACTGATGGAAAATTACAATGCCTGATATGATATAAAAGCATATGAAAAGGAGCAATAATATGAAATTGAAAAAAATTCCTTATGCGCTGACGGTCTGCAAGGTAAGGCAGATTTCAGATATTGATCTGGATTCTGACTTCTACTTTATTGGAAAAAACGATGAGGAAGTATCTCTGGTGTGCCGGACAGAAGCGGCGCCGGTTCAGACTGTCGCCAGGAACGATGGCTGGAAGGGGTTCCGAATCGAGGGAGTTCTGGACTTCTCTCTGATTGGTATTCTGTCAAAATTATCCAGCATCCTGGCTGAACACAAGATTGGTATTTTTGCCGTCTCTACATTCAATACGGATTACATATTAGTGAAAGAAGAGAATTTTGAACGGGCGCTATCGGTCCTGGCTGAAGCCGGATACAGCGTCGGCTGAAATATGACAAAATAGAAATCATTTATAGGGCAAGGACTGTGAAATATGCCGCAATAGCTTAACGGGCAAATCGCATGGTAGAAAAAAGGCTGCCGACCTGAATCAGGCACTGAATAGAACCTTGCAGTAAATCATGAAAAAGGGCTGTAACAACGGGAATCGTGACCCGTATTGTTACAGCCCTGCTGGTTACAGATATACTTTTTCTGGTTATTTGGATAAAGCAATGACCGTGGCGACGGCGGCGACGCCAATTGCAATATTGGCTTTCCGGTTGGCCCGGTCCACTTCTTTCTGGGATGAGGATTTATGATTTTTTTCCCAGCGACGCTGATCCCGTTCCTGTTCTTTCTGCCAGTGCTTCCAGTGATCGTCTTGTTGTTCATACCGCTGGGGCGGGCGCGGGCCGGCAGCCTGGGCGGTCAGGGCAGCGCCGCTGAAGGTCGTAAGGGTGATGACGAGGACTAATGCTATGCGTATGATATGGGTCCATTTCATAGGAATCACTCTCCTTTTTTGATTTCCTATAGTATACACAACAGCCGTTACAATTTTGTGGCAGGGCCATTTCAGGACGGCGACAATTCTTTTTCTTTTTCGTAAAACTCTGCGTTGATGCTTGCGATGAGGAGTTGCGGATTTTCTGTATCTATGATGCAGACGATGGGCCCGTACCGGGGAGGTAGTCCGGTACGGGCCCATAGCTGTATTGGATGATAGGAAGAGGTATCAATAGGAAATAAGGGGACATTGTTATGATTGTTCTGTGTCCTGAAGGCTGTCTGCCAGCGCCTGGGCCAGTTGTTCCATTTCCTGCTGCTTGTCTTCGTGAAGGGCCGATGCCATAGAGACACGTTCGTTCAAAATAGTCATGTCCTGAAGATTGTCGTCTATGAATTTCTGCATGAGGTCTCCCGATTTGACGGCCCAGGAGCCGTTTTCAATGATGGTAACGGTACGCTTTTGCACGTGCAGGGCTTTCATGTGTTCCAGGAAATCGAGCATGACCGGGTAAATACCCAGATTATACGTCACCGATGCCAGGACCAGGTGGGAATATTTGAATGTTTCTGCAATGAGCTCGGAAACATGGATGTTGGAAACGTCGCAGACACGGATGTTGGTTATGCCTTTTTCACACAGGCGGGATGCCAGAATCTGGGCAGCCGATTCGGTGTTGCCGTACATGGAAGCGTAGACGATGAGGACACCTTTTTCTTCGGGAGTGTAAGTGCTCCAATGGGTGTATTTATCGAGCAGATAGGGGAAATCACGGCGCCATACGGGCCCATGGAGGGGGCAGATGTACTTGATTTTGTCCAGAACGGTTGCCGCTTTTCCCAGGAGATGCTGGACGGGCGGGCCTGCTGTTTCATTATGATTCGGGCCATCCGGAAAAAACGCCGCTTGTACTCAGCGCCCATCAGGACGTAGTCGAACCGGGAGCCCTGGAACTCTGGAAGAAAGAACCCTTTTCCGGCGCTTACGAAGATGGTATTATCTGGGGACGGGGCACGACAGACTGTAAACACCTTTTCATGGCAGAAATGGAAGCCGTGGAAGCAGCCTTTGCCGATGGATTCCGTCCTTCCTATGACCTCTACATTGCACTGGGATACAGTGAAGAAATTTATACCATCAGTGGGGAAGACGGCGGACGGCTTCTCAAGGAAGCACTGGCGGCACGGGGCGTTTATCAGATCGTTCTCTTTGACGAAGG
>NZ_DGRS01000052.1:0-8304 GCF_002391155.1 Megasphaera sp. UBA4382
CCTTCGACGCAGCGGGGCCGTTCCGGCAATTCTTCAATAATCCGGGATATGCCCTCAATCATCATGTCTTCCAGATTGCCTTTGATGAGATTTTCATTGGTCAGGGTCACCATGGAAAAACGCCCGGCACCATCGGGGATTTCATCGGCCGATAAGACGACGCCGTGAAGGCAGCAGGCACAGCAGACGTATATTTCATGGCACTGGGGAATGAGCATAGGCGAGTGAGCGATGGTCCAGTGCCCCCGGGCCGGTGAAGCATACTGCAGGCCAATATAAAACGGTTTGGGAAAATCCGCCCTGCCTATGGAAATTTCGGCACCATCCGGCGTAACCGTATATCGGGGCACCTGAGGCGGATGGATTTCATTTTCGTAAATCATGCTCTCCCTCCTCGGTCAGCATATGCGGGGCAGCAATTCTCCCCCCGGCGGCGGGAGCATCGTTTCCGCACCGATTTCCGTGCGCAATATGACCCGGCCCGGCTGTTCTGCCGTGACCTGTCCGATGACAGCGGCATCTTGAGAATAAGGCTGCCGGTGCAGCACATCCAGAATCGCCGGCGCTTCACATTCTGGCGCGATGATAACCAGACGGCCTTCACAGGCCAGATAGAGCGGTTCCAGTCCCAGCATGCCACAGACGCCACGGACAGAGGGATGCACCGGTACAGACTGGCTGTCCAGATGAATGCCGACATGGCTCTGGCTGGCGATTTCATACAGGACCGTTCCCACGCCACCCCGGGTGGCATCGCGGATAACGTGGATATCTTTCGTCTGCCCGAGCATGGCTTCTACCGTTCCCCATAAGGGAGCACAATCACTGGTTACATCGGCGTCGATGCCGAACTGATTCCGTGCCAGCAAAATCGTACAGCCATGGCGGCCAACATCGCCACTGACAATGACTACATCGCCGGGGCGTGCCAGCGTACCGGACGTATGGACGCCAGTCAGGCGCTGTCCGATTCCCGTAGTCGTAATAAACAAGTGGTCTACCTGCCCTTTTCCCGCTACTTTCGTATCGCCAGCTACGATGCGCACCCCCGCCTCGGCAGCCGTACGGGCCATAGATGCGGCATACTTTTCGACCTTAGCCAGAGGGAATCCTTCTTCGATGACAAAAGCACAGGACAGATACAATGGCCGTGCTCCCATACAAGATAAGTCATTGACCGTGCCACAGATGCTGAGCTTACCAATATCGCCACCGGGAAAATCCGGCGGGGAAACGATAAATCCATCGGTCGTAAAGGCCAGGTCGGCACCGCCGATGGAAAGGACGGCCGCATCATCACCGGTAAACTGAGGGTTGGAAAAATGGGCTTTAAATACGCGGTCGATCAGTTCGGCCGTCTGTTTGCCACCGGCCCCATGGGCCAGCGTAATCACATCATTCATCGTATCTTTCCTCCATACGTATAATACGCAGAGCAGGCACCTTCATGAGATACCATGCAGGCTCCGACCGGCTGTTCCGGTGTGCATACCGTACCGAACAGCGGGCACTGGGGTGGCGTGCATTTTCCCTGCAGGATATCACCACAGCGGCAGGCCGGATTGGCCTTTCCCTTCATGGGCGGCACGCTGTATTTACGGCGGGCATCCCACGCTGCATAATCGGGGCGGAGCCGCAGTCCCGATTGGGAAATACAGCCCAGACCGCGCCATTCATCATCACACGGCACCATAACGTCTGCCATGAGTTCTTTAGCTGTCCGGCTTCCTTCTCTGGTGACGACGCGGGGATAGCAGTTTTTAAAGAACGGCCTGCCCTGCCGTATTTTCTTCAGGATAACGGCAAAGGCTGTCATCAGTTCTTTTGCCGTAAAACCGGCGACGACACCAGAAACGCCCTGCTGTACCATGGCTTCACAATCACCAGTCCCCATGACGGCACAGACATGGCCGGGATACAGGAATGCATCGGCGCTATCCTTCATCGCTTCGTAAGCACGGGGCATTGTTTTATTGGCCGTGAGGAGAGAAAAATTCATCACCCCTTCCGCTCTGGCTGTCCGGACGGCCAGGCAGGAGGGCGGCGTCGTCGTCTCAAATCCTACGGACAAAAATACGACTTCTTCATCACGGTGCTGCCGGGCATAATCGTAGGCGTCGAGGGGTGAATAGACAATTTCTACATGGGCTCCCATGCTCCGCGCCCCGGCCAGGCTCTGTGTGCTCCCCGGTACACGGACGAGATCGCCGAACGTACAAACGGTCACCTTCCGTTCCAGAGCCAGCCAGATGGCTTCGTCTATGTAGCGGACAGGCGTCACGCAGACCGGGCAGCCCGGTCCGGAAATGACTTCCACCGCTTCCGGCAAAATCTGTCTGATTCCCAGCCGGAAAATTTCATGAGTATGAGTCCCGCAGACTTCCATAATCCGTACAGGCGGGCCATCATACGAACGTATTATCTGAAGTGCCGTTTGTGTATATTCATTTCCCATCAGTCCAGTTCCTCCAGAATATCATCCATTTCTTCTTCATCATCCCCGGTAATCCGGGCAATAGCCATTCCGGCATGGACCATGACATAATCACCGGGATCCAGTTCGTCCAGCAGTGCTGCCGATACTTCCCTTCTGGCTCCGGATGCATCGACCAAAGCCATTCCCTGATGCACTTTTACGACCCGTGCAGGTAATCCGACACACATGGCAATTCCTCCTTACATACAGTAAACAGATACGTATATTAATATTGTATATACAGCATATTAATATATGCTTTATTTTTAATTAAATTGATTTCTAAATCGTTCTATCTCATTGCCGTTCCTGGTTCATCATGGCATATACAGCCTGCCCCAGGGCAATACCACCATCAGTGGCAGGAACGAGATGATGGCGTAGAACGCCCAGCCCAGCCTGTCCCAATGCCTGTTCACACAAGGACAGGAGCAGCGTATTCTGAAACACGCCGCCACTCAGAGCCACGGTCTTCACACCCGTTTCCTGCGAAATCTGCAAACAGGCACCGGCAATTTGTCCGGCCAGCCGGCAATGGAAAATATAAGCCAGGAAATCCGGATCTCTGCCAGCCATTTTTTCTTCTGCCAGATATTGCACCAGTTCCATCGTCGGCAGTATCCACCGGCCGTTTTCTTTCTGAGGCGGTATCCGTGTCTCCGGGCTGATATGATGACCTTTCATCCATCGCCAGGCTGCAAACTGAATCTTCATCGCCGCTTCGCCTTCAAACGACGACTGCCGCGCCAGACCCAGAATAGCACTGACGCCATCAAACAAGCGGCCCGCACTGGTAGACAAAATACTATTTATACCCTGTTGCGCCATAAAAGACTGCATCTGCCATTCTTTCCGGCTGCAGAGGCGCAGTCTGTCCACTAC
This sequence comes from Megasphaera sp. UBA4382, assembly GCF_002391155.1. Lineage (NCBI taxonomy): Bacteria > Bacillati > Bacillota > Negativicutes > Veillonellales > Veillonellaceae > Megasphaera > Megasphaera sp. UBA4382. The sequence goes on from NZ_DGRS01000052.1 coordinate 3,359, forward strand.
AGCCACAGCCTCATCCGTCTTTGGATACAAATGGCTGATAAGGCTGACGGCAATGCGCCATCCTTCCCGGGCTGCCACATCACCACCGCGCTGCCAGAAAGGTGCGATAGACGCACTGCGGTGGAATCCATGACAGTCACAGAGGAGTATTTCTCCTCCCCATACGGTGCCATCGGTTCCATACCCGGTCCCGTCAAAAGCTACACCTATGACAGGCTGTTCCCAATCGTTTTCTGCCATACAGGACAGGATATGAGCAAAATGATGCTGGACGGGAATGACAGGCAGCCCCATTTCCTGAGCAACAGCTGTCGTATTATACCGGGGATGAAGATCACAGGCCACGCAGGCCGGTTCTATTTCAAGGAGCGTTTTCATCCGGGAAACACCATCCCGCAGGGCCTGTACGGTCCGGACATCGGCCATGTCCCCGATATATGGAGACAAGTAATACAGCCGGTCCCTGGCCAGGCAAAAGCTATTTTTCAGTTCTCCGCCCAGTGCCAGAACCGTCCCCGTTTCCCTGCCATAGAAAAACGGCAACGGCGCATAGCCGCGGGAACGGCGTATCATGTACGGACTGCCATCATACCAGTTTATTACGGAATCATCGGCCCGCAGCCGGATCCGCCGGTTATGGCTGAGAATGGCATCACACAAGTCAGGAAGTTCCTGCCGTGCTTCTGCTTCATCGTGGCATATGGGAGCACCCGATACATTGGCGCTGGTCATGACCAGCGCATCCGGTACGTCCAGACCATCATCATACGTAAAGAGCAGCAGATGAAGAGGCGTGTACGGGAGCATAACGCCCAAAAAAGGATTTTCCGGTGCCAGCGAAAGTGCCAGCGTAGTATCAGACCGTTTTTCCAACAGAATGATGGGCTTTTCATGCCCGTCCAGCACCCGGTCTGCCCCGGCAGGTATGACACAGTGACGGTCCACGGTAGCCATATCCTTCATCATGACGGCAAAGGGTTTTGCCGGCCGGTGTTTCAGACAGCGCAGGCGCTGTACAGTTTTTTCCTGAAACGCATCACAACAAAGATGATATCCTCCGATGCCTTTGACAGCTATGATACGGCCCGATACAAGAGCCTGCCGGGCAGCCGTGACTGCATCCCGCCCCCGTTCTGTACTATCCAGTATATAGACTTCCGGTCCGCAATCGGGGCAGCATACCGGCTGAGCGTCATAGCGCCGTGTTTCCCGATGGGTATATTCATATTCACATTGGGAGCACATGGGAAATTCTGCCATACTCGTCCGTTCCCGGTCATAGGGCATGGCATCGAGGATGGTCATGCGGGGCCCGCAGGCCGTGCAGTTGATGAACGGATGGAGATAGCGGCGGTTCTGCGGATCAAACAACTCTTTTTTGCAATCGTCACAGATGGCGATATCAGGAGACACAAAGACGTCTCCTTCCTCTGCTTCACTTTCGACAATAGAAAAATCAGGAAAGGGCGGTACATCCGTCTGCTCCGTTATGATTTTGAGAATTGCTGACCGTGCCGGCGCTTTTTCAGGTAACTTCTGTTGAAACTGTTTCCGGGCCTCCTCTGGCCCCTGGACCAATATTTCTACATAAGACCCCTTATTGCAGACCGTGCCACGAACGTGACAGGAATGGGCCAGCCGGCTGACGAACGGCCGGAACCCGACTCCCTGCACGATACCGAGTACACAAATCCGAACTGTTTCCATCAATACCTCCCCGATACGGCGAAATGAGGCACATCCACATACAGGCCATGGAAATGAGACAGGGCCCGCTTGAAATAGATATCACCCAGGATGACATCGAAGTCATCATTATCGGCCAGCTGGCACCAGTCCTCTTCTTCCTTGAGCTGGACATGTCCCGGCCGGATACAAGACGATTCCGTCCGGAACCATCCTGCTGTCTGTACCAAAGCCGCACCAGCATTCCGTACCGCTTCTGCCATGGCATTGGCCGTAACCTGCTGATGGACGACCAGTACCCGCTTCCCTGTTACGGCAGCCCGGATATCTTCCGGCAGGGGCCGTCCCAGATAGCGTACTTCATAAGGGGTCCCAAACCGTTCATACAGGTAGCGTGCTCCTTCCAGTGCTGCCGGTGATACGACAAAATTCTTCTCATTCCTGCCAGCTTGTTCATACGCTTCCCGGCAGTCAAAAAGGATTACCTGCTTCCAGCCTTCCCCATGCAGTGTCTCCATGAGGGCCTGTTGTTCATCCGGAGAAGCCATTTCCAGGGGAACTGCCCCGAGGACACCGGCCCGGCCTCGTTCCACCACTATCTCCGGCTGGGCCAGGACAGGAAGCAGCGCGTTGTAAGCTGCCTGCATCCCGTCGTCATAATAGCCAATTCCTGTCGTCGGGACGGCCAGTGCCGGTATGTTGAGTGTACGGGATATCATACGGCACAGCGCCTTGAAATCCGTACCGATGACAGCTGGAACGGGAGTACCCACCAGTGCCACAAAGGCAGCATTCACCGTTTCTGCCGCTGCGCACACTTTGCGTACGAGCAGATCATCGCGGCCGAGGATGGCATCCATGTCGCGCAGTCCTGCACTAAAAACGGCACTCCTTTTACCGCTGAACCAGCGCGGTTCATCAAAGCCGCAGATATTCCCGGCACAGCCACCGGCATCACAGATAACGACGATGCCACCCAGACCGTAGAGTACGGCGGCCGCTCCTGACTGGTCCGGAGCAAAGGGAGACAAATATTTCCACAATCCTTTCATCGCCCGTTTTTCCCCCTTTCGTCCAGAGCCAATCCAATATACCGCAACAGAGAAAGGACGCCAGCATATCCGAAAGGCTGGATATCGTCATCCCAATTCACGTGGGCAGCCGTTTCATGATACCAGGCCGCATCCTTGCCAATGGTCAGATCGACCGGATGGGATGCTCCTTCATAGTAGAGCATGGTAGGAGACAAGTTGGAGTATACCTTTGTTTCCGGGCTCCATTGTGCCAGATGACGCAGATAGACAAAATCATCCGGACTGAGACTAGCATATATTTCTTTGATCGTAAACCCGTACCGTGTCAGAGCCAGTGCCATTTCGTAAGCATTGCCATTCTGCATGCCACCTATAGCCACAGTCGTACCACTATAGCGGGCGCGGACTGCTTCAACAGCCTGGCGGGCCTGTTCCAGCCACGGTTCATCCTGAATAGGGGCACCGAGAACGCGGGACAAGGCCATGTACTGGCGGTGAATCTGTGATACCTGATACAATCGTGTCAGGGTAATAGACGGGATACCCAGTCTTTTTTCCATATCCTGCGCCGCCAGCCACGACTCCGGATGGAGGACGAGGTTAAAATTAGCCTGGGACATAGCCAGATATTCTTCAAAATTACGGCAGCGGGCTAGTTCCTGTATCTGTTTGATTCCTGTCTGACGCAGGATAGGATACAGCTCGCAATCATCCTGCAGGGGAGAAAAAAATCCCAGCAGATTGACCGTACGGCGATGACGCGGCTGCTTTTCCAGCAGGGAATAGAGGGCACGGCGTACATCGACCATCGGCGGTTTGCGCCCTTCCCGCGTCAGAGCGTACATGTAACACGGCACGACAGGGACGCCGCAGACCGAAGCCGCTTTCCGGCTGACCCGTTCCATATCCGTTCCCAGGAGGGCATCGACGCAGGTCATGCAGAGCATTACCACCGATGGCTTCTCCCGTCGGGACTCCACGATTTCCGCGACAGCCTGCGGAATCTTCTGCAAGTGCCTGCCCGTGACGATATCCGTTTCATCGAGGATATAGAAGTAAAACCGGTCCTTGTAGCCTCCCTGCTCGCCTAAAATGGTCGTATTGCGGCCACAACAGCCGGGACCGATGAGGAGCATGATAGATCCCGGTATAGAAAGGCCCGCCCGTTTTACGCCGAATCCCTGGGCTCCCGGGGAATTAAAAGCCAGTGCTGCCGGCGAATTGTAAATCAGATGCTTCGAGGATAGAAGTTCTTCCGGGATATGGTCTTTTCCTTTCTGCACCAGGTCACCTACGGTAATAGCATAAGGCTGTGTATCTTTATATTCCATCATCATTCCACCCTACTGCGGCAACGGCGGATAAATCGTCTTAGTACTCACATCGGGAAGCATGCCCAGCTTTCCCGACAGGGCGCTGATGACATCCTGGGGGGCATCGACGATGATGCTGATGACATTGACATGCTTATCTTTATAAGGAACTCCCATGCGGCCGACAATGTATTGGCCATATGCATGGAGGATTTCATTCAGCTTCCCCGACTCATTGCGGTCTGCAACGATAATACCAATCAATGCGATTCTCGTTTCCATATGTATCACCTCATAAAAAAAAATCCCATGCCAAAAGCACAGGACGACAGACACGTTGTGTGTAAGATGTGCTTTCCGCCTCATCTGTGCAGGACACCTTTACAGAAAAGTACGACAGCTTTTGCATGACGTTCTCCCGCAGGAAATCCGTTGGGATGACGTGTTTAATTCATTATAACAAATATCACCGTTCGTGGCTATTGTTTTTTACATATGTCATGGAATTTGATAATACTCTTGTATATTTTCATAATGCCACGTATACTATTATAAAAATATATCCTACAGATTCACCATGAAAGAGAGGTCTTTTCTATGATACAGCAACCATTTCCCGTCATCTTCTCCGGCCATGGCAGCCCCATGCTGGCCCTTCAACACAATGATATTACCCGCAATCTGAGCCGGATTGGTGGCCAGCTTTGCTCCCGCCACGGCACGCCCCGGGCCATTCTGGCTATTTCTGCCCATTGGTATGTTCCCGGCACATTTATCCAGAGCGCACCCCAGCCGCGCCAGGTTTACGACATGTATGGATTTCCAGAAGAGCTGTATCAGGTCACCTATCCCGTACCGGGCGATGCCAGTCTGACCCGGTCTGTACAAAACCTACTGGGACCCGCTGTATCCA
>NZ_DGRS01000031.1:0-44726 GCF_002391155.1 Megasphaera sp. UBA4382
TTGGTCTTGGGATTTTTCAGGTCGATTTCTTCGTGGGCAACGTTCAGGTCACCGCAGAGGATGACTGGCTTTTTCTCATTGAGTCCGGCCAGGTAGGCCCGGAAATCGTCTTCCCACTTCATGCGGTAATTGAGGCGGGCCAGTTCGCTCTGACTGTTGGGGGTATAGCAGGTGACGAAGTAGAACGTGTCGAATTCGAGGGTGATGAGCCGCCCTTCATGGTCATGTTCGTCCATGCCCATGCCGTAGTGGACCGACAGGGGATGGAGGCGGCTGAAGACGGCCGTACCGCTGTAGCCCTTGCGGTCGGCGTAATTCCAGTACTGTTCATACCCGGGCAGGTCCATGTCTATCTGGCCGGCCTGCAGCTTCGTTTCCTGCAGGGCGAAGATATCGGCGTCGAGCTGGTAGAATACATCCATAAATCCTTTTTTCATGACAGCGCGCAGACCGTTTACATTCCAGGAAATACATTTCATGAGATTTTGTCCTTTCTTTGCAATGAAGCTATAATATTTGTTCATTCTTTGTTATAATGGATTCATACAGTAAACAATAGGGTATTATCTATTATATGACGTTATTGTATAGAAATTTATAGGGATTGTCAAAATTAAGGAATCAGGTGATTGGTATGGCAGTACATGAATTAGCAGGTACGAAAGTCAGAAAAGAAGATTACATCGATTTGAAGGCAATTGCTGATGCCTACGCCCACATTATTCCGGATGTAGCGAATCCGGAATGCCAGGTGCGGTTTGGGACATCCGGTCACCGGGGGCAGGCCGGAAACGGCAGCTTCACGGCTGCTCATGTTGCCGCTATTACCCAGGCGGTATGCAATCTGCGGAAGACCTTTGGTGCCGATGGACCGCTGTTTGTCGGGGAAGATACGCATTATCTTTCTAAGCTTGCCTTTGAAACGGTACTGGGTGTACTGGCAGCTAATGACGTAGCTGCTTATATCGACAGTGAAGACGATTTTGTGCCGACGCCATCTGTTTCCCGTGCTATTTTACGGTATAACAAAGGGCGCCGGGACCATCTGGCAGACGGCATTATTATTACGCCATCCCACAATCCTCCGGAACACGGCGGCATCAAATACAATCCCACGAGCGGCGGACCGGCGCCTTCGGATATTACGAAAGCCATCGAAACGGAAGCCAACCGCCTGCTGGCAGGGAAGAACTGCGAAGTACGGCAGATTCCCTATGAACAGGCACGGGAAAGTTCCCTGGTGACGGGCTATGATTACAAAGGCCTGTACGTATCGGAATTATCATCTATCATTGATTTTGAAGCAATCAAAGGTGCCCATCTTCATATTCTTGTCAACGCACTGGGCGGGTCCGGGATGAATTACTGGCATGCTATTGCTGAACAGTATAGCCTTGATATGGATTTCGTCAACGATACGTATGATCCCCAGTTTACCTTCATGAATTACGACCATGACGGCAAGGTCCGCATGGACTGCTCTTCAGCCTATGTCATGTCATCCGTGACAAAGCAGAGCGGGGACTATGATCTCATCTTGGCCAACGATCCCGATTACGACCGTTTTGGCATTGTTTCCGGCAGTCAGGGGATGATTACGGCCAATGCCTATCTGACCGTAGCGTCCCACTATCTCATGACTCACCGTCAGTTTGACGGACTGGGGATTGCCAAGACTGTAGTGACGACAGACCTTCTGGCCCGTTCGGCTGCCTCCCTGGGCGTGCCGCTCTATGAAGTCCCCGTAGGATTTAAGTATTTTGGTTCCCTCTACAGTGATGGGAAGATTGCCTTTTCCGGTGAAGAAAGTGCCGGTGGTTCCTTTATCGCCAAAGACCGCAGCCTGTGGACGACCGACAAGGACGGCATGATCATGTGCCTCCTGGCAGCAGAAATCAGGGCCGTGACGGGTAAGCTGCCCCTTGCCTATTATGATGAGTTATGCCAGAAGCTGGGCCGGCCGTATGCCATGCGCAGTGATGCGCCGGCAACGCTTGCCGAAAAGGCCAAGATCAGCAGTCTCACCGAAGCCGATGTAGCCGAAAAGACGCTCTGCGGCAGTCCAATTACCGCCGTATTATCACATTCCCCCTATGGAAATTATGCCATAGGCGGCGTCAAAATCTGCAGTCCCGATGGCTGGATTGCGGCACGGCCATCCGGTACGGAAGACATGTACAAACTGTACGCCGAAAGTTTCGTATCTGAAGACCATGCGCGGAACCTGTTGGACGAAGGACGGGCGCTTATCAGCCGGGCATTAAAAAAATAATCAATAGTAATTTATCGCAGATTTATGCTATAATAGGGAAGAATGATCAAGAGGGGCATTCTATCTTGTCTCCGCATATAGAAAAGGAGTGGGCATCAGAATGAAAGTTGTCATTACAGTAGTCGGTGTAGACCGCACCGGCATCATTGCCGCTGTCAGCCAGATTATGGCAGAACATCAGGTAAATATTCTCACTATCAATCAGGTAATCCTCGACGGTATTTTCAATATGGCCATGATTGTAGATATGGATCAGGCGTCGGTGGATCTGGGTACGCTGCAGCAGCTGCTGAAGGAAAAAGGCGATACCCTGGGGGTAGAAATCCGGGCGCAGAATATGGAAATCTTTAACGCGATGCACCGTGTAGGATAGGAGGAAGAGAGAATGCTGACTATCCATGACGTGTTAGAAACAAATCAGATGATTCAGAAGCATAACCTGGACGTCCGCACCATTACGATGGGCATTAGTCTCCTCGACTGCTGCAGCAGTGACGGCAGGACACTCTGCAAAAATATTTATGATAAAGTGACCCGCTATGGGGAACATCTAGTACAGACCGGGGAAGATATTGCCAGAGAATTTGGCGTGCCCATCATCAACAAGCGTGTTTCCGTTACTCCCATCGCTCTGGTAGCCGGATGCAGTGATCTCGATAATTACGTCGAAATCGCCCGTACCCTGGATAAAGCGGCCAAGACGATCGGCATCGATTTTATCGGCGGATTCTCCGCTCTGGTAGAACGTGGCTATGCTGAAGGAGATAAGAAGCTCATCGCTTCTATCCCGGAAGCACTGGCCTGCACCGATCTTGTCTGCAGTTCTGTTGCCGTTGGCTCGACTAAGGCCGGCATTAATATGGATGCCGTCGCTGAAATGGGCCGGGTATTCAAGGAACTGGGGGAACTGACCAAAGATCAGGATGCTCTGGGCTGTGCCAAATTAGTCGTCTTTTCCAATGCCGTAGAAGATAATCCGTTCATGGCTGGCGCCTTTCATGGTGTTACCCAGGGTGACAGCTGTGTCAGCGTCGGCGTCAGCGGCCCTGGCGTCGTCAAACGGGCTTTGGAAAACGTCAAGGGCGAGCCTTTCGATGTCGTAGCGGAAACCATCAAGAAGACTGCATTCAAGATTACCCGTGTCGGTCAACTCGTAGCTCAGGAAGCATCGCGCCGGCTCCACGTTCCCTTTGGTATCATCGACTTGTCACTGGCACCGACGCCGGCCGTTGGTGATAGTGTGGCGGCAATCCTGGAAGAAATGGGACTGGAAAGCTGTGGTGCCTGTGGTACGACGGCAGCTCTGGCTCTCCTCAACGACGCCGTCAAGAAAGGCGGTCTTATGGCATCAAGCCGTGTCGGTGGCCTGTCGGGTGCATTCATTCCTGTCAGTGAAGATAAAGGCATGCTGGAAGCCGTAGGCCGGGGCAGCCTGAGTTTGGAAAAACTGGAAGCCATGACCTGTGTATGCTCCGTCGGTCTGGATATGATTGCCATTCCCGGCAGCACGACGGCTTCTACTATTTCGGCACTCATTGCCGATGAAGCTGCCATCGGTATGATTAACAACAAGACGACGGCCGTTCGTGTCATCCCTGTACCGGGCAAAGATGTGGGCGATACGGTCGAATTCGGCGGCCTTTTAGGTCATTGTCCTATTATTGATATTAATAAATATAAGTCTGATGCGTTTATTGCCCGTGGCGGCCGCATTCCGGCCCCGATGCGCAGCCTGACGAACTGACGGGCGGCATCGAGAATCCCTTTGAAAGTAGGCGTGTGTTGTGCTTGTATATTTTGTACCCTTTTTTATAGCATTGATTGTAGCGTATGCCCTGACGCCAAGCGTCAAGAAACTGGCTATCAAAGTGGGTGCTGTTGACAGACCCAATGCGAGGAAAGTTCATACTCATGTCATTCCCCGTCTGGGCGGTCTGGCTATTTATATCGGTTTTCTGGCCGGCGTCCTGTATTCCATGCCCATGAATCATGAAATGCTGGGATTATTGTTGGGATGTACGGCCATCGTCTGTGTCGGTATCTGGGATGATATCTGCAACATTCCGGCAAAAGTCAAACTGGTCGGACAGATTTTGTCGGCGGCGATTCCCGTCGTCTTTGGCATCCAGATTGAATGGCTGACCAATCCGTTTGGCGATTTAATCATCCTGCCGGAAGTCGTTGCCATTCCCCTGACCATATTCTGGATCATTGGTTTTACTAATACAGTCAACCTCATCGACGGCCTTGACGGCCTGGCTGCCGGCGTGTCCTTTATTGCGTCCATTTCGATGTTTCTCATGGCTGTCAGTATGAACCAGTACCTGCCGGCTATGATTATTATTTCTATGGCCGGGGCAGCTCTGGGGTTTTTGCAGTATAATTTCAATCCTGCCAAGATTTTTATGGGAGATACGGGTAGTATGCTCCTGGGGTATACCATGGCTGTAACGGCCGTGCTGGGACTGGTGAAGACGGCTGCGACGATTGCCCTGGTCGTACCGGTCATCGCCCTGGGCCTGCCTATCCTGGATACACTGTTTGCCATCATCCGCCGCAAGATGAGCGGCGTGCCTATTTTTACACCGGACAAGGGTCATCTCCATCACCGTCTGCTGGCACTGGGGATGTCCCAGAAGCAGGCCGTGCTCATCATGTATTGTGTCAGTATCGTATTGGGAATTGTGGCTATTTTTGTAGCTAATGTCAATTACAAAACCGGTATTTTGACCGTGGTAGTGGTTCTGGCGGTGATTATATATTCAGCAAAACGAATAGGAATACTGCATAAAACGACAAATTCTACTCATAAAGATTGATTTATGAGTAGAATTTGTTTAGTTCAAGGAGGTTTTTATATGCTTAAGGTAATGACTGTATTCGGAACGCGTCCGGAGGCCATCAAAATGGCGCCGGTCGTCCTGGAACTCAAAAAACATCCGGATCAGATTCAGACGGTCGTGGCCGTTACGGCCCAGCACCGGCAGATGCTGGATCAGGTACTGGATTTGTTCCAGATCCGTCCGGATTACGATCTGGATATTATGAGTCAGGGACAGACACTGTATGACATAACGACTCGTTCCCTGCAAGGGCTGAAGTCCGTTATGGAAGTGGAAAAACCGGATTTGGTTTTGGTACATGGTGACACGACGACGACTTTTGCCGGAGCACTGGCTGCGTATTATCAGCAGATTCCCGTAGGTCATGTCGAAGCCGGTCTGCGTACAGGAAATATTTATTCACCATTTCCGGAAGAAATGAACCGTAAGCTCACCGGAGCCATTGCGGCCATTCATTTTTCACCGACCATGACCGCCCGGGGTAATCTGCTGCGGGAAGGAATCGACAAAGATGCCATTTTTGTTACCGGCAATACAGTCATTGACGCCCTCATGACAACCGTCGATGAAGGATATGATTTTGAAGACGAAGAATTACAGTCGGTTGATTTCCAGAATCACCGTATTATTCTTCTTACGACGCATCGCCGTGAAAATCTTGGCGAACCCATGCGGCATATTTATAAAGCACTACGCCAGATCATTGAAGAAATCCCTGATACGGAAATCGTCTTCCCCGTTCACCGCAATCCGCTGGTGCGCAAGGTCGTAGAAGAAGAACTGTCCGGCGTAGATCGTATCCATCTCATCGAGCCGATGGAATACGAACCCTTTGCCAATCTGATGCATCACAGCTGTCTCGTACTGACCGATTCCGGCGGTATCCAGGAAGAAGCGCCGTCTTTGGGCAAGCCTGTCCTGGTCCTGCGCAATACGACAGAACGGCCGGAAGCAGTGGAAGCCGGTACGGTCCGCCTCATTGGAACTGACAGGGACCGCGTCTATGAAGAAACGAAACGGCTCCTTACGGATAAAGCGGCCTATGATGCCATGAGTAATGCTGTTAATCCCTATGGGGACGGACAAGCGTCGCGCCGCATTGTACAGGCTATCCTGTATACCTTTGGAAATAGTACTGAAAAACCAAATGAATTTACATTGTAACTTTACATACTTTTGCAGTAATTTTTATAAAACAGATTTTTTTTTAGTTTTATGACTAATATCTAAAAATTTATTGATTTTATGTAAGCCCCGTGATACAATAACTGTATTGCGGGACATGAATCCTATGCATGAAATATTGTAATGCAATGTATGCCGGGGTAAAGACTATGCAGAAAAAAGGCGAAAAGGAACCGGTGCGACTCCGGGATATCCTGGTCAGTGCCGCGTCTATGGGGCTGACACTCTGCGTCAGCCTGTGCATCGGCATTGCCTGCGGGTACTGGGTGGATACACAGCTGGGAACGATTCCCTGGGGGCTGCTCCTGGGAGGTATTCTCGGCGCAGTCAGTGGCTTCTGGTCTATTTTTAAAAAAGCCGTGCGCTTTATGAATGATCATCCGTCCCGTTAGAAAGAGAATAGGGCAGAGGACTCTTATGGAAGAATTTACGCGATATGTAAAAGTGACACTGCTCAGACTGCTGAGCCTGGCTCTAATGGTTACAGGACTGCTCCTTCTTTTGGGAAAAGCAGAATACCTCAGTGGCTGGCTGATCGGCTGTGCCATCAATGGCGTGTACTTTCTCATGTTGTGCAGCCGCTCTTTCCGGGCCATGAAGATGGACCCTGCTAAGGCATTCACCGTTCTCCGCGGTGGCGCGCTGATGCGCATACTTACCATCGTTCTGATACTTATTGTGGTGCTGCAGTTTCCCTCTGTCCGCATATGGGCAGTCGTTGCGGGCATCCTGACGTATCGGGTTCTCATATACTTCGAAGCGGCGTATCACGCCTGTATCCGAAGACATCTTTAAGGAAAGGAGGCGCTTATCATGGAGCTGCATACGGGTCATCATTTGATTTATCAACTGTTTGGCATGAATGTCAATATGGATACGCTGTACATGACCTGGCTCACGGCGGCTATCGTCATCATTATTACGCTGGCTGCGACGCGGGGCCGGTCACTGGTTCCTTCCGGTATCCAGAATGCAGTTGAAATTGTCGTTGAGGCACTCCTGGCACAGTTTAAGGAAACACTGGGGCCAAAGTGGGGACAGGTCGTATCAGTCCTTCTGACTATGTTCCTGTTTATCCTCGTCGGCAATGAATTAGGGCTGCTGCCCAGTCCGCACATCCTGACGTCGCCGACGAATGATCTCAATACGACGCTGGGCCTGGCCCTGGTATCATCTTTTATGGTACATTTTGTTGCTCTGCGCAACCAAGGTCTGAAAAAACACGTCAAACATTATTTTCAACCGTTCGCTGTATTTTTTGTCATCAACCTGCTGGAAGAATTTACAAAGCCTATTACGCTGGCCTTCCGTCTATTCGGCAATATCCTTGCCGGGGAAATCCTGATGGAAGTGCTGTACAAACTGGTCCCCGTCGGGGTACCTATCATCTGGTTGATATTCAGTCTGGTCATCGGCCTGATTCAGGCCTTTATCTTCACTATACTGACCACATCGTATCTGGCAGATTCCCTTAGAGAAGAGTAAGTGAAGACAAGTAACTCATACATCAAGGAGGATTATAATTATGGAATTAGTATTAGCATTATCCGCAATGGGCGCAGCTATTGGTATTGGTCTGGCAGCAATGGGTGCTGCTATCGGTGATGGTCACGCTGCATCGAAGATGCTCGAAGGTCTGGCACGTCAGCCGGAAATGGGTGGCAAGCTTCTGGTCAACTTCCTGATTTCTGTAGGTCTGATCGAATCTATGCCTATTATTGCAGCTGTTATCGCTATCGTGCTCGTATTTGCCAACCCTCTGGCAGGCTAAACTGTACCGGCACAGTTCGGTAAAAGGAGGAGAAAGTTTTGGTAGATATTAATTTTACACTGGTAATCCAGTTCATCAACTTCTTTGTCCTCGTCGCTATTTTAGCCAAGTTTGCATACAAGCCCATTTTAAAAGTGCTTGAAGACCGCAAGAACAAGATTGCTTCTGACCTTAGCAGTGCCGAAGAAGCCCGGCTTTCAGCGGAAAAACTGAAAGCCGATTATGAAGCACAGTTGCAGAAAGCCCATGCGGAAGCCCAGGCCATTGTGGACAAGGCTGTAAAACAAGCCGACAAGGAAGCGCAGGCTCAGCTCGATGCTATCCGTTCCCAGATTGCACGGGAAAAGGAAATCGCTCAGGCTGAAATTGCCAATGAACGGGAAGCAGCTATTCGCGAAATGAGAAATGAAGTAGTGACGCTGTCTATGGCTGTGGCAGAAAAACTGCTGAAAAAGAACATGGATACGGATATGAATCAAAAACTGGTAGCAGAATGCCTGAAGCAGTTTGACGGGCAGCATCCGGCAGGTAAGAAATCATGATTCCTGAAGCCGTGTACAGCAAATACAGCCAGGCTATGTTTGACATAGCAAAGGAACAGCACAAGATGGACGTGTACGGTGATGAACTGAAAGCCGTCCGCGATACGATACAGCTAAATCCGGAGCTGAAAAAGTTCATCCATCATCCGCTGGTTCCGCCCCAGTCGAAGAAAGAAACACTCCACGCTATTTTTGCTGATGACGTGTCCCCTGTTGTCCTGCAGTTTCTCTACGTCATGATAGACCGGCGCAGGGAAGCGGCCATCATCGCAGCTATCGACGGGTTTATCGATTTGGCCCGTGCGGCTCAGAATATCGAAGTTGCGAAGATCCGCCTCGTAAAACCGCTGTCAGCAGAAGAGGAAAAACAATTGGTCGCATCTCTGGAAAAGATGACTGGCAAACATATCGAACCGCTGTATTATATGGATCCTTCCATTATCGGCGGTATGATTGTCCAGATAGGCGACCGGCTAATAGACGGCAGCCTGAAGCGGCAGCTTACAGATATGCAGCATTCCCTGCTTCAGTCTGACGTAATGAATGAGGTGACGGACGAAAAATGAAAATGAAGCCAGAAGAAATAACGGCTATAATCAAAAAACAAATCGAAGACTACAACGTCGAAATGAACGTCGATGACGTAGGCACCGTCCTGGAAGTCGGGGACGGCATAGCGCATATATACGGTTTGGATAAGTGCATGTCCGGGGAACTCCTGGAATTGCCTCATAATGTGTATGGCCTGGCCATGAACCTGGAAGAAGACAACGTAGGTGCCGTCCTTCTCGGGGATGACGAACTCATTAAAGAAGGCGATACGGTACGCCGGACGGGCAAGGTTATGAGTGTTCCTGTCGGTGATGCCATGATAGGCCGCGTCGTCAATCCCCTGGGAGCTCCTATTGATGGCAAGGGCGCCATCAAGGCGACGGAATACCGCCGCGTCGAAGTCGTTGCTCATGGTATTGCTGAACGTCAGCCGGTCAAGCAGCCGCTCCAGACAGGGTTGAAAGCTATCGACTCTATGGTTCCTATCGGACGGGGCCAGCGTGAATTGATCATCGGTGACCGCGGTACCGGTAAGACGGCCATTGCCATCGATACGATCATCAATCAGAAAGATACAGGCGTCATCTGTGTCTATGTCGCCATCGGACAGAAAGCTTCTACTGTTGCCCGCGTTGTACGGACATTGGAAGAACACGGAGCCATGGCATATACTATCGTCGTTGCCGCTACGGCTTCTGACGGCTCGCCGCTTCAGTACCTGGCACCGTATTCCGGCGTATCCATGGCTGAATACTTCATGCATCAGGGCAAGGACTGCCTCTGTGTATATGATGATTTGTCCAAGCATGCCCAGGCGTATCGAGCCATGAGTCTGCTGCTCCGTCGTCCGCCAGGACGTGAAGCTTATCCGGGCGATGTATTTTACTTACATTCCCGTCTGCTCGAACGAGCTGCCAAATTGTCTGATGAACTGGGTGGCGGTTCTATTACAGCCCTGCCAATCATTGAAACACTGGCAGGCGACTTATCCGCTTATATCCCGACCAACGTCATTTCAATCACCGACGGCCAGATTTTCCTGGAAACGGAATTATTCAACTCCGGTGTACGGCCTGCTATCAACGTCGGCCTCTCCGTATCCCGTGTCGGCGGGTCTGCTCAGATCAAGGCCATGAAGAAAATTGCCGGCACACTCCGTCTGAGCCTGGCACAGTACCGCGAACTGGCAGCTTTTGCCCAGTTTGGATCGGACCTCGATAAGAGCACCAAAGCCCAGATTGACGCCGGTGAACGGACGATGCAGATGCTGATCCAGCCACAGTATCAGCCGATGCCCGTCGAAGACCAGGTCATTCAGATTTATGCAGCCGTCAAAGGATATCTCATGCCTGTAGAAGTAGAAGATGTGCAGGCATTTGAAGACCAGCTCATCAAATTCATGCATGCCAACTATCCCGAAGTCGGTGCAGATATCAAAAAGACAAAAGAACTCGGTGCAGATAATGAAAAAGTTCTCAAAAAGGCAATTGTGGAATTTACCAAGCAGTTCGGTACGAGCCATAAGCTGATTAAAGAGGAGGAATAGTCTATGCCGAGTGCACGCGAAATAAACCGTCGGATTAAATCCGTAACGAATACGCAGCAGATTACAAAGGCTATGAAGATGGTATCCTCCGTTCGTCTGCGCCGTGCACAGGAACGCGCTCTGGCAACTGCTCCTTTTACTGAAAAAATGGAAGGGATGCTGCAGCGTCTGTCGGCAGCTATACCGGGAGAAAATAATCCGTTATTTATCCAGCGTGATGTAAAGCGTACGTGCTACATCATCATCGGCTCCGATAAAGGCCTGGCAGGAGCTTTCAATTCCAACATCAATAAGGAAATGGTAAGCCTACTGAAAGACAAGCCCCGCTCTGCGTCATATCTCATCGTGACGGGACGCAAGCCGGTGGATTATCTGAAGCATCTTCGCATTACGCCCGATTATAAACGGACGGGCTTTTCTGACAAGCCGAATTTCGGCCATGCCCAGAATCTGGCGCGGAAAGCGACGGAAGAGTTCCTCGCCGGTAACGTTGATGAAGTGTACCTGGTGTATACGAAGTTCAAGTCTGCCCTGTCACAGGTCGTGACACAGACGAAGCTGCTGCCCATCGAACCTTCCGTATCGGAAAAAAGCGGTCCTTCGGAAGAATACCTCTTTGCCCCCGATGCTGGTCAGGTTTTATCGACTCTGCTGCCGCAGTATATCGATATGGTCATTTATAATGGCCTCCTGCAGTCTGCAGCCAGCGAATTGGGAGCACGTATGACGGCCATGACCGGTGCGACCGATAATGCCGGTGAATTGATTGAAAAACTGACCGTTCATTATAATAAAGTCCGTCAGGCCGGTATTACCAACGAACTGACGGAAATCGTCAGCGGTGCCAATGCACTGCAGTAAGGACGAAGGAAAATCTAAATAAGGAGGAGAGCCTCTTCATGAGCAATACAATTGGGAAAGTAATTCAGGTCATCGGCCCTGTCGTTGACGTCCGCTTTGCGAGCGAAGAAGACCTGCCGGCTATATATAACGCCATCCATATTACCGGCGGTACGGGCGATCAGGCGATTGACCTGGTAGCAGAAGTCATGCAGCATCTGGGCGACGATGTTGTCCGCTGTGTAGCCATGAGCTCCACAGATGGTCTGGTGCGTGGCATGAAAGCAGAAAATACAGGCGGCCCGATCAAGGTACCTGTCGGAGAAGGCGTGCTGGGCCGGATTTTCAATGTCCTGGGCCAGACAGTCGATAAAGTAGATAAGAAGGTTGAAGCTGACGATTACTGGCCTATCCACCGCCCGGTACCAAAATTTGAAGACCAGGCTACGGGTACGGAAATTTTTGAAACAGGGATCAAAGTCGTTGACCTCATCTGCCCCTATGCCAAAGGCGGCAAAATTGGCCTCTTCGGCGGTGCCGGCGTCGGCAAGACCGTCCTCATCATGGAACTGATCCACAATGTAGCTACCGGCCACGGCGGCTATTCTGTATTCACCGGCGTTGGTGAACGGACTCGTGAAGGCAACGACTTGTGGAATGAAATGAAGGAATCGGGCGTCATCGATAAGACGGCGCTGGTATACGGCCAGATGAATGAACCGCCAGGAGCCCGTATGCGTGTTGGCCTGACGGGACTTACGATGGCGGAATATTTCCGCGATAAGGAACACAAAGATGTACTGCTCTTTATTGATAACATTTTCCGTTTCATCCAGGCCGGTTCGGAAGTATCGGCTCTGTTAGGCCGGATTCCTTCGGCTGTTGGCTATCAGCCGACACTGGCAACCGATGTCGGTGCCCTGCAGGAACGGATTACATCGACGAAGAACGGATCTATTACGTCTGTACAGGCCGTATACGTTCCTGCCGATGATTTGACAGACCCGGCTCCGGCAGCTACTTTTGCCCATCTGGATGCGACGACCGTCCTGTCCCGCCAGATTGCCGAACTCGGTATTTATCCTGCCGTGGATCCCCTGGATTCGACATCCCGTATCCTCGACCCCCACGTATTAGGGGAAGACCATTACAATACGGCCCGTGCCGTACAGGCTATCCTGCAGAAATACAACGATCTGCAGGACATCATCGCTATCCTGGGTATCGACGAACTGTCAGAAGAAGATAAGCTGACCGTAGCCCGTGCCCGTAAAATCCAGCGTTTCCTGAGCCAGCCTTTTGCCGTTGCCGAACAGTTTACAGGACAGCCGGGCCGGTATGTTCCGCTGAAGGAAACAATTGAAGGGTTCAAGGAAATCCTGTCGGGCAAATGCGATGATATGCCGGAACAGGCCTTCTATATGGTCGGTAACATCGAAGAAGCATATGAAAAAGCCAAAACTCTGAAAGGAGAATAAGGCATGGCAGAAACAGGCAAAACAATCCACCTGGAAATTATCACGCCTGATGCTGCTGTCCTGAACACGGATGTCAGTTTTGTTCTCGTCCGTGCCCTCGATGGCGACCTGGGTATCATGCCCGGTCATGCTCCGCTCATTGCTTCTTTGCGTATCTGGCCGCTGGTTTACGAAAAAGATGGCAAGCGTAATTGTGTCTGCGTTGCTTCCGGTTTCCTGGAAGTCAATGGCAATACCATAACGGTCATTACACCGGCGGCAGAACTGCCGGCAGCTATTGATCTGGACCGGGCAGAACGATCCCGGGCCAGAGCGGAAAAACGCCTGCAGGAAAAGAAAGAAAACCTCGATGAAGCCAGAGCGCAAGCTTCTTTGAAACGAGCGCTGCTGCGTATCGACGTGGCTCATAAATATGGTGGAAAATAAGACAAAGGGGACTGCCGCAGGTGCGACAGCCCCTTTTCAAATTTTCATGATAAAAAAGAAAGGGATGGCTTGAATCTCATGATTACGATCCGTACTGCCACGCTTCAGGACCTGGACGCCGTAACTGCTGTAGAAGCAGCATGTTTTCCTCCGGCTGAAGCGGCATCGAAAGATGAATTTTACGACCGCCTGACCTATTATGCCAATCATTTCTGGCTCCTCTTTGAAGGAGATACGCTCATATCTTTTGTCGATGGCATGGTCACCGATGACAAAGACCTGACCGACGACATGTACGCCCGGGCCGCACTGCACAATGAACAGGGGGCATGGCAGATGATCTTTGGTGTCAATACTATGCCTTCGTATCGTAAAAAGGGCTATGCCGGACGGCTTCTCCAGGCTGCAATTGCCGATGCCCGCCGTCAGAAAAGACGCGGCTTAGTTCTGACCTGCAAAGACCGGCTCATCTCTTATTATGGAGAATTTGGATTTCTCGATGAAGGGGTGACCAGCAAATCGGTCCATGGCGGGGCCATTTGGCATCAGATGCGTCTGACCTTTTGAGGATGATTCCTGTTGCGCCATGCACGGTATTTTTGATCATCTGCCATAGCGGGCAGACAGTTTTCTTACAATAGAGGTTGAACCTGCAGAGATTATAGTGTATCATGGATAACTGAATATACATAGGTTTATAATCATGCAGAATCTATACGATACTATGATACACAGAGAGTTGGGATATAGGGATGTTAGAATTTCCAATTAAACGAACGATTGTCATTGACGATAAGAAAAAGAAAGGCCGGGGCCGTAAAAAAAAGGGCAGCGATGAAAAAATGGTCATAAAGGGTACGGTCCATCTGCCGGAAAAGCAGCCTTTGAAGAAAATGGATCCCCTGCCTAAAAATGCCAAAAACCTGGTTATCGTGGAATCACCGGCCAAGGCGAAGACAATTGAACGCTTCCTGGGAAGTGACTACAAAGTCATGGCCAGCCGGGGCCATCTTCGCGACCTGCCACGCAATCAGTTCGGTGTTAATATTGAAGATAATTTTACGCCGACCTATACCAATATGTTCGATAAGCGTAAACTCATCGAAGACCTGCAGAATGAATACGTCCGCTCCAAAACCGTTTATCTGGCAACTGACCCGGACCGAGAAGGGGAGGCTATTTCCTGGCATCTGGCTCACTTGCTCGATATGGACCCCCAGACTTCGTGTCGTGTCATGTTCCATGAAATCACCAAGAAAGCTGTTCTGGCAGGAATGGAACATCCTCAGCCCATCGACCTGAAAAAAGTGGATGCCCAGCAGGCACGGCGCGTCCTCGACCGCATCGTAGGGTATAAGCTGAGCCCGCTCCTCTGGAAAAAGGTCTGTAAGGGACTCAGTGCCGGCCGTGTCCAGTCTGTAGCCGTACGGCTTATCTGCGAACGGGAAGAAGAAATCAAGGCCTTCGTACCAGAAGAATATTGGACTGTAGAAGGCACATACAAAACAGAAGACGGGCTGGAACTCCATACAGAACTGGCAAAGATTGACGGGAAAAAGGCGGCCATAGAAACGGGGGACCAGGCAGCTGCCATCGCTTCTGCCCTGCAATGGGAAAAAGGGAAAGCTGACGGTCATGAACCGGACCGTATTGAAAAGGTAGAGAAACGGAAACGCAAACGTCAGCCTCAGCCGCCGTTTACGACGTCTACGATGCAGCAGGAATGTGTCAGCAAGCTCAATTTCGGTGCCAAGAAGACGATGATGCTGGCCCAGCAGCTTTATGAAGGCCTCGATATCGGCGAACACGGTCATGTGGGGCTCATTACCTACATGCGTACCGATTCTGTCCGTATTAATGATGATATGGTGCAGAATGCCCGTGATTTTATTACGGCAACCTATGGGAAAGAGTATATTCCGGCTAAACCACATGTTTACAAAGCCAAACAGTCCAGCCAGGATGCTCACGAAGCTATCCGGCCGACGTCGCTGGAACTGACGCCGGACAAAGTAGCGCCGTATCTGTCGCGGGACCAGCTGCGCCTGTATACTCTTGTCTGGAACCGTTTCCTGGCCAGTCAGATGGCTCCTGTAGAAACGGAACATATGACTATCGTCATCATGAGCGGATCTTATGAACTGCGGGCTGCTGGGTATACCGTCCTGTTCAAAGGATTTACGGAACTGTATGAAGATGCAAAGAAAGATAAGACTCTATCGGTGCTGCCGGCTATTGAGGCGGGTACGATAGTACATAATCAGACCATTGATACGATTCAGCATTTTACTCAGCCGCCTGCCCGCTATACCGAAGCCAGCCTGATTAAAACGCTGGAAGAAAAAGGTATCGGCCGTCCGAGTACGTATGCGCCGATTATGGATACCATCCAGAACCGCAATTATGTCGAAAAGAAGGATAAACAGTTCGTTCCGACTGAGTTGGGCGTCATTATCGTCGATCTGTTGAAAAAATTCTTTGAACGGATTATCAACGTCAGCTTCACGGCTCACATGGAAGAAGAACTGGATGCCATCGAACAGGGAAAGGACACCTATGTCCACGTTTTGAAAGAATTTTATGATGTCTTTGAACCGGAAATGGAAGCGGCCGAAGAAGGAATGGAAAAAGTCACCATTGCCGGACAGGATTCAGGTGAAGTATGTGAACTTTGCGGAGCTCCTATGGTGTATAAATTCGGCAGATTTGGCAAATTCCTGGCCTGTTCTAATTTCCCTGAATGTCACAATACAAAGGCTATCGTCGATGATCTGGGCATTACCTGCCCCAAGTGCGGCAAGGGGACGCTCATCCGGCGCAAGTCCAAGAGGGGCCGCGTCTTTTATGGATGCAGCCAGTATCCGGAATGTGATTTTGTCTTATGGAACCAGCCGGTAGACAAACGCTGCAAGCTTTGTGGCAGCATCATGACTATCAAACATTATAAAAAAGGTCCGGATAAGCTCTTTTGCAGTAATCCGGAATGTGAAAATCATAAAAAGGGTGAAGAAGTGAATGAAGAATAGTGTACTCGTCATCGGCGCCGGCCTGGCCGGTTCGGAAGCGGCTTGGCAGTTGGTACAGCGGGGCATCCCCGTCGAACTGGTGGAAATGCGTCCGGTCAAACCGTCTCCGGCCCATCATACGGCCCTCTTTGCTGAGCTGGTCTGCAGTAACTCTCTGCGGGCTGCCAATATTGAAAATGCCGTCGGTCTCCTGAAAGAAGAAATGCGCTGTCTTGGGTCGCTCATCATGGAAGCGGCTGATACACACCGCGTACCGGCCGGGGGAGCACTGGCAGTAGACCGGGTCCCTTTCAGTCAGTATATTACCGATCATCTCCAGAATCATCCCCTGGTTACGGTCCGTCATGAAGAAGTTTCCCACCTTCCCGATGATCAGATATGCATCATCGCCACGGGGCCGCTGACCAGCCCGGCTATGACCGAGACCATCCGCCAGATGACGGGAGAAGAATATTTTCATTTTCACGATGCTGCAGCGCCTATCGTGACGGTAGAGTCGCTGGACATGACTAAAGTATACCGGGCTGCCCGTTATGGCAAGGGCGGTGCCGATTATCTGAACTGTCCGTTTACGAAAGAAGAATACGAAGCGTTCTGGCAGGCCCTGACGACGGCAGAATGTGCCGAACTTCACGATTTTGAAAAAAATGATGCCGTGTTTGAAGGATGCATGCCTGTAGAAGTCATGGCTGCTCGTGGCATTGATACCCTGCGGTTCGGTCCTATGAAGCCCGTTGGCCTTGAAATTCCCGGCACAGGGGAACTTCCCTATGCGGTCGTACAGCTTCGTCAGGATAATGGCAGTGCAACTTTGTATAATATTGTCGGCTTCCAGACACATCTCAAATTCCCGGAACAAAAGAGGGTATTTTCCATGATTCCCGGCCTGGAATCGGCAGAATTTGTCCGCTATGGTGTCATGCACCGCAATTCCTATATCAATTCTCCGGAACTCCTCGACGCGACCCTCCAGTACCGGAAAAACAAACACGTGTTTTTCGCCGGCCAGCTGACTGGTGTCGAAGGGTATCTGGAATCGGCATCGATGGGGCTCCTGGCAGGAATCAACGCCGCCCGGCTGCTGCAGGGAAAATCCTGCCTGACCTTTTCCAAGCGTACGGCTATAGGCGGCCTGAGCCAGTATATTTCATCGCCTCATGACAATTTCCAGCCCATGAATATTAATTTTGGTATCATGGAACCGCTGGGAATTAAAAAACGGATGAAAAAGAAGGAAAAGAATGGCCTTCTGGCTAAACGGGCACTGGAAGAAATTGATGCAATGAAGGAGAGTATTTGACATGACAACAGAATTTCATGCTACGACTATATGCGCCGTCCAGCGGGACGGCAAAACGGCCATTGCCGGTGACGGACAGGTCACTATGGGCAATTCGGTCATCATGAAGGGGACGGCCCAGAAGGTCCGCCGCCTGTATCATGGTAAAATCGTCAGTGGGTTTGCCGGATCCGTAGCCGATGCCTTTACCCTGTTTGACCGCTTTGAAGATAAACTAAATGAACATAACGGCAACCTGGTGCGTAGTGCCGTCGAACTAGCCAAGGACTGGCGGTCTGACAAGATACTGCACAAGCTGGAAGCCCTGCTCCTCGTGGCAGACAGCCAGCGCATCCTGCTCATTTCCGGCAACGGTGAAGTCATCGAACCCGATGATGGCGTACTGGCAATCGGCTCGGGCGGTAACTATGCCCTGGCATCGGCCCGCGCCCTGCTGCAGAATACGGACCTGTCTGCCCGGGATATTGCAGAAAAATCTCTTCATATAGCAGCAGATATCTGCGTTTACACCAATCATAATGTAATCGTAGAAGAAATATAAACGTAGGAAAGAGGTATAGCATGAACGAAATCGAATTGACGCCAAAGCAGATTGTCGCTGAACTGAATAAATACATCGTTGGCCAGGGTGAAGCCAAGAAATCCGTCGCCATTGCCCTGCGCAACCGTTGGCGCCGCAAAAGGCTGAGCGAGGATATGCAGAATGAAATCATTCCCAAGAATATCCTGCTCATCGGGCCGACCGGCGTAGGCAAAACGGAAATCGCCCGCCGCCTGGCCCGCCTGGTAGGGGCTCCGTTTATTAAAGTCGAAGCGACGAAGTATACAGAAGTAGGCTATGTAGGCCGGGACGTGGAACAGATTATCCGCGACCTCGTTACCAATGCTATCCGTATGGTACAGGAACAGGAAAGCCAGCGTTATGAACAGAAAGCCGAAGAAGAAGCCAATAAGCGCATTTTACAGGTCCTGTGGCCGAAGAAGAAAAGTGTGACCGAAAAGGTCCCCAACCCGATGGATGTCTTCTTTTCCTCCGACGATGAAGGGGAAGAAAAAGATGTGCCCAAACAGCTGGAAGAACCTATGTCTGGCCGCCGTCAGCAGATGTTCGATGATATCTGCCAGCACAAGATGGATGACCGGGAAATCGAAGTGGAAGTAGCCGAACAGGAACGGACTATCCAGGGTATCCTGACAGGCAATTCGACGGAAGAACTAACGAATAATTTCCAGGAAATGCTGGGTAGTATCCTGCCGAAGAAGAAAAAGAAGAAAAAAATGACCATTGCCAAGGCACGGGAAGTTTTCAAGGAAGAAGAACTGGAAAAATGTCTGGATATGGATGTCATCGTCGATAAAGCTATCGAAGCGACAGAAGAAGCTGGTATCGTATTCATCGATGAATTCGATAAGATTGCAGAAAAAGGCCGTTCCAACGGTCCGGACGTATCGCGCGAAGGCGTACAGCGGGATATTCTGCCTATCGTCGAAGGGGCTACGGTCAACACGAAATACGGTCCGGTCAAGACGGATCATATCCTGTTTATTGCCGCCGGGGCCTTTCACGTGTCCAAGCCGAGCGACCTTATCCCTGAATTGCAGGGCCGGTTCCCTATCCGCGTCGAACTGCAGTCGCTTACAGTCGATGATTTCCGCCGCATTTTGACGGAACCGAATCAATCTCTGGTCAAACAGTATACGGCACTTTTGGCAACTGATGGCGTGACTCTCGAATTTACAGATGACGGTATCAATGCCATTGCCGAATATGCCCATCGTGTCAATCAGGAAACGGAAAATATCGGCGCCCGCCGCCTCCATACGATTCTGGAAAAAATTCTGGAAAACGTTGCATACGAAGCGCCGGATATCGAAACGAAGCATATCATCGTCAATAAAGACTTCGTAGCGGATAAACTGAACGATGTCGTACAAAATGTTGATCTGAGCCATTACATCCTCTAATAACAGGATAAGGCCCGGTTGAGACCACACATAGTATAAACAAATCAAAACCTGCCTGAGGTTGTATCTCCGGCAGGTTTTCTTTATAATAATGGTGTATGTCTTACACTTTAGAGGTGGTGAATCGATTTGACACAATATATTATGCTCCAGGGGACGAGTTCCCACGTAGGCAAAAGTATCCTGACGACGGCGTTATGCCGTATTTTTTACCGCATGGGACGGCAGGTCGTCCCCTTTAAGGCACAGAATATGGCACTCAATTCATACGTGACCCGTCAGGGACTGGAAATGGGGCGGGCCCAGGTAGCCCAGGCTGAAGCTGCCGGACTGGAACCCTCGGTCGATATGAATCCGGTCCTGTTGAAACCGACGGGAAACAGCTGTTCCCAGGTCATCATCGATGGTCTGCCAATTGGGAATATGTCTGCCCGGGACTATCATAAAGGGTATTCACTCCGTGCTTTTTCCGCTGTTACAGCGGCTCTGGAGCAGCTGAAACAGCAGTATGACACGATTGTCATTGAAGGAGCGGGCAGCCCGGCCGAAGTCAATCTCCGGGACCATGATATCGTCAATATGCGCGTTGCAAAGTATCTCCGGGCACCGGTCCTGCTCGTGGCCGATATCGACCGTGGCGGATCTCTGGCAGCACTGGTAGGTACGCTGGAACTGCTTGAACCGGAGGAACGGGACCTGGTCAAGGGGCTGATTATTAATAAATTCCGGGGAGATATATCCCTGTTTACGCCGGCCGTGGATTTTCTGGAACAAAAGACGGGAAAACCGGTCCTGGGCGTCATACCCTATATAGAGCAGTTGGGAATCGATGAGGAAGACTCGGTTTCTCTCGATGACAAACCACGCGTTCCCCAGACAGGAGATGTACAGATAGCTGTCATCCAGACGCCGAAAATTTCTAATTTCACTGATTTTGACAGCCTGGCGGAAGAACCGGATGTATCGCTGTACTACGTCCGTACGGTAGAGGAGCTGGGAAATCCCGATGTCATCATACTGCCGGGCAGTAAGAATACGACCGAAGATTTGCGCTGGCTCCGGGCATCGGGACTGGCCGGTTGTTTATCCTTGCAGGTGAAAAAGGGGACGCCCGTCATTGGCATTTGCGGAGGATATCAGATGCTGGGACAGTCTATTTATGACCCGCATCATACAGAATCAGATTTTCCGGAAATAGCCGGCCTGGGATTGCTGCCGGTTACGACGACTTTTGCCGACTGGAAACAGACCTATCAGGTACAGGCCCTGTGCCGTCCCTTTTCTTTCATGGGAGAAACACTGCAGGCCGGAAGACTTGGGGGATACGAAATTCACATGGGTCAGACTGACGTGGCGCCCGGTGCTGTCGAACCGTTTGTCGTCTGCCAGCGTTCGGGCAGGGATTGCTCACTTACGGTGGGGACGGCCCGGGAAGATGGTCTTGTCTTTGGTACGTATATTCACGGTCTCTTTGACAATGACCCGTTCCGCCGGGATATGATTAATATCCTGCGCCGTCACAAAGGGCTTGCGCCTCTTCCGGTACAGCGCAATTACCGGGCGGAAAAAGAACGCAGTTATGACCGTCTGGCGGCGGTGACGGCACAGCATCTCGATATGGATACAATATTACGGATAATGAGAGATAGTGGCTTATGATGACATGTTTGGCAGCATTTATAATCGATACACTGATTGGTGATCCCCGTACGCGTCTCCACCCGGTGGCCCTCATAGGAAAACTCATCGGCTGGCTGGACCATCTCTTTTATTCCAGACAGGCCAGACCGCTTATGCAGATGACGGCTGGCATGGTTGTTGTCCTTCTGGTTCTCCTCGTGGTGTTTAATGTGTTGTACATCCTGTACTGGGGACTCGATATTTTGGGAAACGTCTATGTCACGACAGGCGTAGAAGCACTGCTCCTGAGCTTTACTATCTGTCCACGCAGTCTGGCCAGTGCGGCAGGGGAAATTTATACCTTCCTCGCTCATCATCATCTCGGTGCTGCCCGGGAAAAGGTTAGTTGGATCGTAGGACGCGATACAGACCAGCTCGATGAAGGAGAAATTGTGCGGGCGACGGTAGAAACGGTGGCAGAAAATACGACGGACGGAATTATTTCCCCGCTATTTTTCTATGCCCTTGGCGGTCTGCCCCTGGCGCTGCTTTACCGGACCGTCAATACGATGGATTCCATGCTGGGGTATAAGAATGAAAAATATCTCTATTTTGGCCGGGTGGCAGCTCGGTTGGATGATGTATGCAATTTTATTCCGGCGCGGATTACGGGCCTGTTATTTGTCATGGCAGCCTTCCTCCTGCGACTGGATTATAGAAATGCCTGGCGCATGATGCGCCGCGATGCCGCAAAGCATCCCAGTCCCAATGGCGGCTATGCCGAAGCTTCTGTTGCAGGGGCGCTGGACATCCGTCTTGGCGGGTATAATTCCTATTTCGGCAAGATGACCTTCCGGGCCTACATGGGAGATGCGCGACAGCCGCTCAAAGCCCGTCATATCCGCGGGGCAGTGCAACTCATGTATACCGTAACAGTGATGGGAGCAGCCCTTGCCATTTTGTGCTGGGCAGGGAGGGGGCTATGGTGATACGCGTCCGTGTTCCCGGATCCTGTGGGGAACTGGTACAGGGCGTCTGTCATGGGACGCCCTTCCTTCTGACCTGTCCGGTTCCGATTTTCAGCACTGCTGTTGTATCTGACGAACCGGGCTTTTCACGGCTCCCGCCAAAGGCAGCACAAGCCGTGAATCTTACGTTATCATATTTGCACTGTTCGTCCTTTCCCTATCATCTGCAACTTGTTTCGTCCATTCCTCGGGGAAAAGGTATGGCCTCGAGCAGTGCCGATGTAGCAGCAGTGATACAGGCCGTGGCCTGTGCCTGTGGCAGGACACTGAGTGAGCAGGACGTAGGCCATCTGGCGGCTCGTGTAGATCCGACAGACGGCGTTTTTGCCCGGGGACTTTCGCTGATTCAATACCGTCGTGGCAATATCATCCGGTCGTATGGACCGGTCCCGCCCATGAACGTTGCCATACTGGATACGGGTGGCACGGTAGATACGCAGACCTTTCACCACCAGTGGGATAAAACCATGCCGTACCATACAGCTCCGGCTGTGGCTGCGCTCTCCCTTCTCGACAAGGAGCCGACGGAAGAGCAGATTGGAGAGGCGGCGACGATGAGTGCCCTGGCTCATCAGAATATATTGCCAAAACCAGCCCTGCCCCAGCTGATACAGGCTTGCCGGGAAATGGGTGCTTTAGGCGTTAACGCGGCTCACAGCGGTACAGTGTGTGGCGTATTATTTCCTTCCTTCATGCCTGTTTCTGAAGTGAAGCAGTGCATGACCGAATTGACAGCCCGCTTCCCTGATTATACCTTACTAGATGTGGTGCCCCTTATCAGTGGTACTATGGACATAGAGAAAGAAGAGTGACTGTATGATCCGTCCCTTTGAACACGGAGGAAATATATACCGCCATGCAGGCGGCAGGCCTGTACTGGATTTCAGTGCCAATATCAACCCTTTGGGTCTGGCTGAAGGCGTCCGCAATGCCATATCGTCCCATCTGGACGATGTCATTCACTATCCGGATCCTGATTGCACGGCCCTGCGGGAAGCTCTGTCCCGGTTTTATCATCTCCCTGTGGAAACTATCGTTCCTGGAAATGGGGCAGCGGAACTGCTATACTTGTATTTTCATCATTTCCACTTCCGGCGCGTCTGTATTCCCGTTCCGGCTTTCAGTGAATACGAACGGGCTGCCCGGTCTGCCGGGGCAGAGATTGTATATGCTTATCTGGAAGCAGATAAAGCGTTTCAGCCTGATCTGACTGCTATAGCAAGTCAGGTCAAAGATGCTGATTGCATTGTCCTCGGCAATCCCAATAACCCTACGGGAAATCTCATCAGACGGCAGAAATTGATTTCCTTTCTCGAACGGGCGGTACAACGAGGGCAGTTTGTCATTGTCGATGAATCTTTTCTTGATTTCCTCGACGATGGTCCGGATTTCACTGTGGCAGACTTTGCCAGCCAGTCCGGTCAGGTTTTTGTCATCCATTCACTGACGAAATTTTATGCTCTGCCCGGTCTGCGGCTGGGGTTCGGCATCGCACCCGAAGCAGTTATACAGGGATTAATGGAGCAGACGGATGTGTGGCACGTCAATACGTTGGCTCAGACTGCCGGTATAGAAGCCCTTGCAGAAACGGCATATCAAAAAGCATCACGGACACTGGTAAGAGAAGAAAGAGACTGGATGAGCCGGATGTTGTCCTGCATTCCCGGAGTGACAATATGTCAGCCGTCGGTCAATTTCATTTTATGCCATATCAGACAGACGGGCCTGACAGCGACGGTACTGGCCGGACACATGCAGGAGCAGGGCATCCTCATCCGTGACTGCAGCAACTATCCGGGGCTGGATTCCTACTACATCCGCCTGGCTGTCCGCAGCAGGGAAGAGAATGAGTATGTCGTAGAGACAATAAAAGCATGCTTAAAAAATAAAAGTTAATTATTTTAAGAATAACAATAAGAAATCTGGCAATATTATCATATTAACATATCGTTTCAGACATTATAAAGGAAAAATTTCACATTTAAATTAAATGAAGATTAAAGCAAAGTTAAAATAAGGTTAAATATGCAAATTTGCTACTTATAAGGGTAGATAACTTTAAAAATTTATGGTAGAATGAGACAAACAATAAATGAAGCAGAGCTTCTGGTATGTTGTTATTATTCTATATTATCTGTTCTTATAAGTAAGGAGGTTTGACGTATGGGAGGAAAAAAGGGCAATAGAACGATTGCAATTGGCTTAATGTTATTCGCCTTATGGTTTGGTGCCGGTAACCTTATTTTCCCTGCATCCATGGGTCAGGCAGCAGGTACGAACGTCTGGTACGCTGTTGCTGGTTTTGTTATTACCGGTGTAGGCTTGCCGCTTTTGGGTGTACTGGCTATGGGTTATTCGGGCTGCAGCAACCTGCAGGAATTGATGAATCGTGTAGATAAAAGATATGCTATTTTCTTCACGGTCATTTCCTATCTGGCTATTGGTCCTGCCTTTGCTATCCCCAGAACGGGGACGGTTTCCTATGAAATTGCCGTCCGCCCGCTTCTCGATGGCGGCGGTTCCCAGCCAATCATGTGGGCATTCCTGGTGTTATTCTTTGTATTTTCCTGGTGGCTTTCCATCAACCCAGCTAAACTGGTTGACCGCATCGGCAAGGTCCTGACACCGGCTCTGCTGCTCACCATTCTGGCTCTGATTGTAAAATCCCTGATTACGCCTATGGGTGTTCCCCAGCCGCCACTGCCGGCTTATGCTACGGCAACTACTGCACTGGCACAGGGTGCTATCGATGGTTACAATACGCTGGATGCCATCGCAGCCTTCGTATTTGCCATCCTGGTCATCGAATTCGTCAAAGAAGACGGTGCTACGACGAAAGAAGAAATTACCCATGAAGTATTCAAAGCCGGCGGCCTGGCCGTATCGCTGCTCGCTTTCGTCTACGTCTTCGTCGCCTATCTCGGTGCCCAGTCCGTACAGGCCATTTCCATGCAGGAAACGGGCGCTCCTGTTCTTTCTATGAGTGCTCAGATTCTCTTCGGCTATGGCGGCGCTCTGCTGCTGGCAGTCATCGTACTCCTGGCCTGTCTTTCCACTTCTATCGGTCTGATTACGTCTTGTGCAGCGTACTTCCATCAGCTCATCGGCAAGACGAGCTATAAGAATTACGTTACCATTTTTACCATTGCATCCTTTGCAGTTGCAACTGCCGGCCTGAAGACCATCATCGTCGCCGCTATCCCGGTCCTGATGTTCGTATATCCTCTGGTCGTTGCCAACATTATTCTTACCTTTACACATAACCTGTTCGGCGGCCGCCGCTGTGTATGGGTCTGCTCGACAATCTTCACTTTTGTACCGGCTCTCGTAACGGGCCTGCAGACAGCTAAGATTCCGCTGGGACCGATTGATGCCATCTTCAAGGGATTGCCTCTCCATTCCCTCGGTATGGACTGGATTCCGTTCCTCGTAGCCGGATTCATCGTCGGTCTGATTTACAAGGCAGTCGTTCCCGACAAAAAAGCTGAAACAGAAGAAGCGTAAAAACGCATATAGAATGTAATGTAAGAAAACCGGAGCTGTCATGGTGAGACGGCTCCGGTTTTTCTAATTATTTTTTTGTGGAAAATTCATATCAACTATGCTATAGTAGTATTATAAAACACAACGAAAAACGTTTGTTTACCCTGCAGGCAGGGCGGAAATCCTGCTTACAAATATATCATTGGAGGAGTGTGTACGATATGAAAAAAATTACCGCTTTTTATCTGACAGGCTGCCCGTATTGTGCTAATGCCAAAAAGGCACTGAAAGATCTGATTGCAGAAAACCCGGAATATGGGAAAGTAGAAATAGATTGGATTGAAGAAACCCAGCATCCGGACCTGGTGGCTGGTCATCAGTATTATTACGATCCCAGCATGTTCGACGGCTTCCATAAATTATATGAAGCCCAGCCGGGAGAAAGCTTTGAAGAAACAAAAGCCAACGTCCGGCGCGTTCTGGACTATGCATTGAAATATTAACGGAAATAGTAATAGAAATGGGCTCATCACATGATGATGGGCCTTTTATCGTCCAACGATTTCGTCATCCTGACGTCTTTTGGTATTGGAGCAGGGAGCAGGCGGATTACGTATCATATATTTTAGTTGTTGCTCTTTACAATACAACGAAAGTATGATAAGATGTAGCCGTTCGGACAACAACAAATGAAAAAAAGGTGATCCTGTTGAAATTTTCCAGCCGTATGACCGTGGCCATCCATATCCTGCTGTATCTGGAAGAATATGAAAAAGAAGAGAAAGTAACATCTGAAGTCCTTGCCGATACGACCGGTGTGAATGCAGTCAATATACGCAAGACGCTACAGCTCCTGAAGAAAGCCGGGTTTATCGAGATTCGCAGAGGGACTGGCGGTGCCTGCCTTAAAAAAGCTCCTGGAGATATCACGGTGAGGGATATCTTTGGAGCCGTAGAGGATTCTACAGAAGACCTGTTCCATATGCACGAACATCCGAATACGAACTGTCCTGTCGGAAAGTCAATCAAAGGAGTACTAGACCGGCATCTTGATGCATGGAAGCAGCTGTTGTTGCAGCAGATGCAGGAAGTCACGTTAGAAGAGTTGTTTTTAGAGATGCAGGATGAAATGAAGAAACATGAATGAGGAGGAACTTTTATGAAGATGAAAAAAATGAAGAAAATGATGACCCTGATACTGGGGCTGAGCCTGGTTACAGCTATGTCCGCCGGTCCTGCCTTTGCTGCGGATAAGATGCCGGCGTTTAAAAATAACAAGCAGATGGTCGAATATTTCTGGAATCAAGTATTCAATAAGCACAATACTTCTGTCATCGACAGCATGACAGCTCCAAACTATATCCAGCATAGCCCGGGTTTTGCTGATGGACGCCAGGCTTTCGAAGATGGTATTCAGGGATTCCTTAAGGAATTTCCAGAAAGTAAAGCAGTCATCAAGCATATCGGTGCTGATGGAGACCTCGTGTTCATCCATAACCATATTACGCTGAATGCTTCGGACCGGGGGCAGGCGGCAGTCGATATTTTCCGTGTCAAAGATGGAAAAATCGTAGAGCACTGGGACGTTATCCAGGATATTCCGGAAAAAGCAGAAAATAACAATACTATGTTCTGATTGAATCTGCCGGGAGCATGAAAAAAACTGGCATGGGACATGTAGAGTATGTTCTATGCCAGTTTTCCTTATTTTGAAGTTTTTTAATTTGTTTTCTTTACATTATCCCCGTAGATAGTTTTCCAATCATTTTTCATGGAAATGGTATTCCAGCCATTTTCGTCGGATGTCTTCTTATCCCGTTCTGCCCGTTCAGGACGACCGTATTCACGTTGCGTATCGTCGCAGAGAACATTGAAGACTTCTGCTTTATAGGGATTATCCTTTAAGGTATAGCGGAACATAGAATAATCGCCGCTGCTGTTGCCAAAGGCCAGGACCGGCTGGATTCCGATTTCCCGGACGATGGAGGATACTTTATTCATCTTTTCATTTACCCGGTCCAGCGTACCGTACTGAATGGTATCTTCGTATGTCATCTGGTAGGAACCGCCGTCTGTATTTCCCTGATGACTGGCGACAATCTGTGGATCCGAACCGATGATCTGATCAGGACGGATATGGATGACATCGCGGGTCAGTGCGCGGACGAGGGGACGGTCCGAAGCAGAGACGATGTAACACGTAAAGTCATTGGACTGCAAATAGGAGATGACTTCTACCATAGGCATATAAAAGGCTTCGCCATAGGTCAGGTTGGTCAGGCCGATGACCGGCTTTTTCATGAATCCCTGCGCATAGGTGTCCAGGGACTGCGGCGTCATTCCGGCTAGTCCGGCATATAGTTTATTGTACAAATTATTGTCGATTTCCGGTGGAACGGGCTTGCGCTGGGAAATGGCATCCCAATAGTCCTGGGCAAATTTTTTATCTTCTGCCGATACCTGACAGTTCGGATCGTGAAGGACCCGGTCAGCATAAAATACACCATCTGTGTAGGACGGCGTCCGTTCACCTAACAGAGTCCCATCCATATCGAAGACGGCCAGGCGGTGTTCTACGGGAATGAAATGAGGACTCTTCGGATTGGTTACATCCTTTACATATGATACCAGTTTTTCCTTAGCGGCGGAATCGCGGTTCCAGTACTGGAAGTTTCCTGCTTTATTGACGTGGATGGCTGCCAGCTCAGCCCGGCTGGCCCCTTCAATCGTTCCCGTCATGGTGAAACTGGTCAGCATAGCTGTGATGGCTAAAATGGATGCAAAGTGTTTCCTCTTCACAATGATCACCTCATGATTATAGAATTTGTGCTTATTATAACACGAGAAATCATGACAAACAACCAGGACAGATAAAATAAGTACTGTCCCATTTTGTTTACGTTTTCATACCATGACTTGAAATAGCATGAACACGATAAGGAAGGTGAATTTCTTGGACAAGACGATATATTCTATTGACGGTAGAGACTGTCTCTTGTATTCGACAGGCAAGCCGGCATATATGCTGGTCCAGCCTGTCGATGACCACGACCGGGAAGTGCTGGATGAGCAGGTTACAGCTATTGCCGAAGCCTCTCAATTGCCCTTCGTATTTGTGGCATTTCCTGTGGTGGACTGGAACGGGGAATTATCTCCCTGGGATAGTCCGGCTGTTTTTGGACCGGATGACTTCGGGCACGGCGCGGCGGGAACTCTGTATTTTGTAGAAAATGAACTTCTGCCAGCTGTCCGAACACAATTTCACTTGTCTGACGAAGTGCCTGTCATATTAGGGGGCTATTCTCTGGCAGCTCTCTTTTCTTTGTGGAGTGGCTGGCAGACCGATATCTTTTCAGCTGTTGCTGCCGCTTCCCCCTCCGTCTGGTTCCCTGGCTGGTTGGACTATGCCAGGCAGCAGCAGCCAATGACGAAAGCCGTATATCTGAGTCTGGGTGATAGAGAAGAACGGACGCGAAATCCCATCATGGCGACGGTAGGAGGCTGTATCCGTCAGCAGTATGCGCATCTGGAAACGATGCCCCATATCCAAACCACGTTAGAATGGAACAAAGGAAATCATTTCCAGCATACGGGTCAGCGTTGTGCTAAGGCTTTTGCCTGGTGTATGTCGGCATTGGCGAAGGAGACAGACGGCGCCAGCAGCACCAGAGGATAGCCAGCCAGACAGGCATGATGAGGACGGCTGTGAGCATGTCCGGCATCTGGGTCATCATGAGTACGATGAAGCAGAGGAAGGCAAGGCAGAAATAGTCTGCTGCCGGGTACCAGAGAGACGGAAATTTCGTCGTCCTGCCCATTTTCTGGCGGTAGGCCTTGAATTTCAAGTGCGTCACGATGATGGTGACCCAGTTGATGATAGTAGCGCCGACTGTAAGGGACAGGAAGTACATGAAAATTTTTCCCGGGAAGAAATAGGTTACGGCGACGACGAACAAGGTAAGGCCCGAGCACAGGCAGAGCGTGTGGACTGGTACACCCCGGGCCGACAGCTTCCTGAACCATTGCGGGGCATGACCTTCTTCTGCCAGTCCATAGGCGATGCGGGAATTGCCGTAAATTGCCGAGTTATAGACGGAAATGGCCGCCGCCAGGACAACGAAATTGAGGAGATTCGCCGCAGACGGAAAGCCCACATTGGTGAAAATCTGGACGAAAGGGCTGTTCTGCGTGCCAATCTGATTCCACGGCCAGAGGCTCATGATGACGACCATCGTACCGATGTAGAAGATGAGAATGCGCCAGATAATCTGATTGATTGCCTTGGGCAGGGAGCGTTCGGGATTTTCTGCTTCTCCTGCGGTGATACCGATTAATTCGACGCCTCCAAAAGAAAAGATGACCGTTACCATAGCCAGACAGAACCCCCAGATTCCGTTTGGCAAAATGCCTCCATAGGCCCAAAGATTACTGAAATCCTGCGGAAATGGCCGGCTGTCCTGAGCAATAAGCCAGGCCCCGAGAAAAATCATGCCTATGATAGCGGCTACCTTGATGAAGGACATCCAGAACTCCGTTTCACCGTAAGCGCGGACATTGACCAGGTTGAGGCAGGTAATGGCGATGAGGCAGACAAGAGCTGTGATCCACTGGGGCAGGTCCGGGAGCCAGTAATGGACATAAATGCCGACAGCTGTCAATTCAGCCATGCTGATGATGACGTAAGAAAACCAATAGTTCCAGCCCAGCATAAAACCCGGAAAAGAGCCCCAATACTTGTTGGCATAGTAACTGAAGGAACCGGATACGGGTTCTTCTACAGCCATTTCGCCTAACATGCGCATGATGAGGAAAATGACGATGCCACAGATGAGATAGGCTGCGATGATGGATGGGCCGCCCAGGGAAATCGTCGATGCCGACCCATAAAATAAACCGGTGCCAATAGCGCCGCCAAGAGCAATCATCTGAAGATGACGATTCTTCAGGCCGCGCTGCATTTGAGATTCTTTTTTCATATATATGACCTCCTGACTAAAAAAAACGACCGCACGAAAGATTACACCCAAGGTGGTGTACCCCTTCATGTGGTCGTTTGACGATGACATTCTGCTTATTAGTATAGAACAAAAATGTGGTTTGTCAATCGAGCAGATTTTGTACGGGCAGAGGCCTGTCTTCCCGTCAGGTGGTCAGATAGTGTATACTAAGTAAAGAATAACTGATAAGGAGGTATATCTGATGAGTGTAGAATTTGAAGGGAAGAAGGCGTGCATCGCGCCGGAAGGGGTATTCATCATCGGAACATATGATGAAAAGGGTGTACCCAATGCCATGAATGCGGCCTGGGGTTCCCAGTCGGATTACGGTGAAATCACGCTCTTTCTGGCAAAGCACAAGACGACGGACAACATCAAGCACACCAAGGCCTTTACGGTAGCCTTCGCAACGAAAGATACGGTGGACATTGCCGATTACTTTGGCGTAGAAACGGGCAACAAGGTGAATAAGATAGAAAAAGCAGGCTGCCACGTCCACAAGAGCCTTCATGTCAATGCCCCGATTATCGAAGAATTTCCGGTCACACTTGAATGTGAATGCACCAGCTATGATGACAACACAGGCATTCTCGTAGGCAGAATCGTAGCCCAGCAGGCTGATGAATCGGTTCTGACTGACGGCAAAATCGATTACGACAAACTGCAGCCCATCATCTTTGACATTTCCACCATGACCTATCGCCTGATTGGCCCCGTCGTAGGCCAGGCCTTTCATGATGGATTGAAAATAAAAAGATAAGGCCTTCAGACAACATCAAAAAGGGGGCTGTAACATAATAGCCTCATCTAAAAAAATGGACTCAGTTATCTGAGCCCATTTTTTAAGCAAAAGAGGCCCCAAAGGGCCTCTTTGCTGGTATAATTATTACAAGCGAGTGGAAAAAGGGATAGCTAAGCTAAAGGAAAAACGGCGGCAAATTCAGGAACAGATGCTGGCTTTCACTTCCCAGTCGGAAATGCTGCTTCATCGTATGAAACAAAATGAAACGACGCATACGGAAATCGTGAAACGGCAAAGGGAAGACCTGAAGGCCTGTCAGATGAAATTAGAAAAGTTGCTGGAGGAATGATATCAGCATTATCTGCCCGGATTGTAAGTCTTTAGTGATTGCTGGATGCCCTGTATGAGAGCATTGATGATTTCGTTGGATGGCTGTGCATGGAGCTGTACATAACCAATCTGAGCCTGTACGGTGAGACCTGACAAGGGAATGGCGGTGATGGCCGATGGCATGACTGCCGGGATGAGGCAGCCCGTGCCGATGTTCAGGCAGTCCGTACTGGCCAGAAGGTTGTTGGTCGTCCCCCGGTCGTATGAATAGATGATTTTGTCATGATCTTTCAATGTGACCAGTTCTTCGTCGGCGTATCTCGTAGCTGCGGATTGGGCATACTGAATCAGTGGATAAGGTCGTATATCGTCCAGTGTCACCGTCTGGTGCTGGGCCAGGGGATGATGGATATTCATGAATACGTGAGGGATGACAGGGCATAATACGTGGAATGACAGGCCCCATTTGTCCAGTACCTGATGGATGTAGTGGCTATTTTCTTCAGTGATAGCAACGATACTGAAGGCACTTTTTTTTAAGTATACGTCTTCCAGTGCCGTAATGGTTTCCGTTTCTTTCAGGGAAATGGTGTAGCGTTCCTGTTGAAAAGTATGGAGAAAATGGATGAAGGCATCGATGACAAAAGCATAATGTTGGCAGGATATCTGCAGGTGGAGCCGTGTCACATCGTTTTTTATGAGATAATGGTTGCGCAGTTCGTCGGCATCGGCAAGGACTTTATCGGCCAGTTGTAAAAATTCGATGCCTTCTGCCGTCAGGCTCACCCCACGGCGGGATCGGTCAAAGAGCGTAATGCCAAATTCCTTTTCCAGGTCCCGTATGGCTTCGGACAGACTGGGCTGGGATATGTACAGACGGACGGCTGCCTGATTCATAGAACGGCAGCGGGCGATTTCTTTTACGTATAATAACTGTTGTAGACGCATAGTGCACCTCATTACATAATAGATAATACCTATTACTGATGAAATAATTTTTATTAGTAAAGTAACTCGTTTTATGATACTATAACCGCATAGGCAGGTCAATGAATGTATGATGGACAGACTGAATAGATACTTAAAAATATGTGGTACTGTCACATCGGTTTTATCTATATAGTGCCTGATGAGGGGGAATAGTCATGAGTACAAGTCATCTTACAACCAAGTTGTGCCGGGCGGGGGAACATGAACTGGCCAAAGAAATAGCGGAATCGGTATCGGTTCCCAAAGTCATTCCTATTTACATGAGCAGTGTCTTTAGTTTTGACGATGTGCCTACGCTGGACAGTGTCTATGAAGGTAAAAAATCCGGTTATGTGTACAGCCGCATGGCAAATCCGGGCCTTGATGCGGCTCAGGATGTGCTGCGGGCTGCCGAAGGATCCGATGGGGCTATCGTTTTCAGTGCCGGTATGGCTGCCATCATTACGACTATCATGAGCAATGTGAAAAGTGGCGATCATATCGTATCGTCGCCGGTTCTGTATGGCGGTGTCTACGATTATTTTGCCAATGAACTGCCACGGTGGGGTGTAACCGTTGATTTTGTCGATTTTGATACGGAAGATATTGAAGCTCATATCAAACCGAATACGAAGCTCGTCTATACGGAAACGATAGCCAACCCGCTCATGGAAGTTACGGATATCCGCAAAGCGGCAGCTGCTGCTCATGCGCACGGATGCAAACTCGTCGTAGATAATACCTTTGCTACACCGGTCGTCTGCCGGCCGCTGGAACTGGGTGCCGATATCGTCGTCTACAGTGCCACCAAGTACCTGGGCGGTCATAGTGATTTCACAGGCGGTGCCGTCTGTGCCGGTGCGGCGGATATTGCCAATATCCAGAAATATGCTACGTTGTACGGTGACCTCCTGAGCCCATTTGACTCGTTCCTCCTGACGCGCAGTATGCGCACTCTGGAGCTGCGTGTCCGCCAGCATAGTGAAAATGCACTGAAAGTGGCGCAATTCCTGGAACAGCATCCCAAGGTGGAAAAAGTATATTATGCAGGTCTTGAAAGTTCTCCCTATCATGACCGGGCTGTCTCCCAGTTTACCGATGGCATGTGCGGCGGTATGGTCAGTGCCGACATTGCCGGCGGTGCTAAAGGAGCAGAAGATTTTATTGCTGCCTGCCAGTACATCAAATTTGTACCGAGCCTGGCCAGCTTCTCGACGACCCTGTCCTATCCGGTCAAGACAAGCCACAGGGCCTATCCGCCGGAAGAACTGAAAAAATGTGGCATCTCGGCCAGCATGATCCGGTTCTCCATCGGTATAGAACACGCTGACGACATCATTGCTGACATGGATCAGGCGCTCAGCAAAATCTGATATATGTAAGGTAAAGAAAACGCCTCAGAAAGTGACATGGCTTTCTGAGGCGTTTTTATATTCTATGCGTTTTTTGTACGTTTCTTATAATACCATGATGTCTATCTGGAAGAATCATGAATAATAAATATAAATAATATAAATAAAAAAATAATATTAAATAAAAAATAATCGATAAAACTGTAACAAAATAACACTTTATGGTATAATACTTGATCAGAATGCCGTGAAGTATGATGATTCCAACAAGTCAAAAATCACGCTGGGCGGTGAAGGTGGCACGACTATCACCAATGTAAAGAGTGCTCTCGATGGTGCCAAAGATGAAAAAGGTAAAGATGCTACGATTGCTACAGCAACCGGCGATGCTCTGAAGAATGCAGCTAACCTTGGTGATTTGCAGAAGGTCTATAATGACATCAATACAAAAGCTGAAAATGCCAGTGCTTCCCATACGGCTCTGACCGTAGAAGGTGGTACGTCAGCTGGTACAAAAGATGAAAAGACGAAAGAAGACGTCTATGCTGGCAAGAACATCCTGCTCCATGAATCCGCGGATGAAAATGGCAAGGTTACGTATGATTTGAAGCTGGCTAAGGACATCAGTATCGGCAAGCCGGGCAAAGACGGCGAAGATGGTAAGATTGGCATCGACGGCAGGGATGGCCATATCGGCCTGAACGGCTCCGACGGTATCACCGTCCGCGGTCTGGATGGTGAAAATGGTACACCGGGCAAAGATGGTGTCACCATTACCGGCCCGAAAGGTGAAGCTGGTAAAGATGGTGTCGGCCATATCGGCCTGACAGGCCCTGCCGGGACGAACGGCAAGGATGGTGCTTCCATTGATATCACCGTCAAGAACGGCTATGATGGAGCAAATGGTGTCAACGGTAAAAATGGTGTGGATGGAACGAGCCTGACCCGTATCGTTTACACAGATGGTGCCGGTGAATATCAGGTAGCTACCATGGAAGACGGCCTGAAATTCAAGGGTGATGATACGACTGTCATTAACAAGAAGCTCAACAGCACTCTCGATATCATTGGTGGTGCAGACAGCAGGAACTTGACGGAAGGCAACATCGGTGTCAACAGCACGGATAAGGGTCAGCTGAAGGTCCAGCTGGCAAAAGACCTGAAGGGCATCACGTCCATCGGCAATCAGACGACGACTAAGGTTGACGGCAAGGATGTAACCACCGGCGCTAAGATTACTCTTGGTGCTGATGGCACGACTACCATTTCCGGCGGCGATGTTAATGTCAGCGGCAATAAGATTACCCATGTAGGCAGTGGCATTGAAAAAGATGCAAATGGCAAATATACCGTTACAGACCAGAACAAAGGCAATGCCGCCAACATCGGCGATGTTCAGAACATGGTCAATGATGCCAAGACAGAATTGATCAGTGGTGATAATGGTCTGAATAACAAAGCCAATATCGATGCATCCAACATTGGGGCTAATCTGAAAGGTGAAGATGGCAAGACTCCGGCATCTGATGATGAAAAGACTACAAATGAAAATGCCTGGGGCAAGGCTATCGGTACTGGTAAAATTGAAGCCAATAATGGCCAGCTGGTAACGGGTGATACCGTCTATAATGAAGTCCGTCCTAAGGAAGATGGCAACTATGTGAAGACAAATCAGACTACGGGTGCAAATCTGTCGGCTCTCGATAGCAAGATTGGCAAACTGGATGAAACGAAAAAGTACAATTACATTGATTCGAAAGAATCTACCTCTATTTCGGATAATCTGACCAAACTGGATACGCAGGTCAAGAAAAATGCCGATGATATCACGAACATCAATAATTCAATTAGTTCGCTTAATCAGAATGCCGTGAAATATGATGATTCCAGCAAGTCAAAAATCAGCCTGGGCGGTGAAGGCGGTACGACTATTACCAATGTCAAGGATGGCTCTGTTAAAAAAGACAGTACGGATGCTGTCAACGGCGGTCAGCTCTGGCAGGTAGATCAGAAGGTTGATACGAACACGACGAACATCACCAAGAATGCTGGCGACATCACGAATCTGAAGAATCTGTCCAATATCACAGATGCCGGTAAGACGGTCATCAAGAATTTGTCGAAGGATGCCGTGCAGATTAAGGCCGGTACGGCAATTACCGTTGATGGCAAAGTGGATGAAACGACGGGCAACAAGACCTATACAATCTCTGCCAACAATAACGGTAAAGTCGCCAAAGACGATGGCAACCTGATTTCTGGTGATACGCTCTATAAGGAAGTCCATGTCGATAGCGATGGTTCCTATATCAAGAGTAACAATACAGTCGGTCAGAACCTGTCTGCTCTGGATTCGGGCCTCAAGACGACGAGTGACCTCATACACACGAACGCCAAGGGTGACACCATCCAGATTGGTGGCAACAGCACGGCTACGAAGATTGATGTCAGCGGAAAGGATAAGGATGGCAATACTACAGGCCGCGTCATCACAGGAGTCATGACAGATGGCAAAGATCTGACCAGTGCGGCAAATGTCGGCTATGTCAACGGTATTACCAGTGCCAATACACAGCAGATTTACCGCGATATGAACAATGCCTATAGCCGTCTGGATACGAACATCAACAGAGCGGCAGCCGGCAGCAATGCTTTGGCGGCTCTCCATCCGCTCGATTTCGACCCGGCTGATAAAGCCAGCTTCGCCGTCGGTTACGGCCATTACCATAACGCCAATGCAGCCGCTGTCGGTGCCTTCTATCAGCCGAATGCCAATACCATGGTCAACATGGGCATTTCTCTTGGCAATGGCGACCCGGGCTTCAATGCCGGTGTCTCCTTTAAGATTGGCAAAGGCTCCGCATACAACGGCGTCAGCAAGGCTGAAATGGCACAGACAATCCATGATCAGGCTGAAGAAATCTCGGCTATTAAAGCGAACGATGCAGCCAAGGATAAACGAATCGATGCCCTGGAAAAAGAAAACCAGGAAATGAAGAAACAGATTCAGGAAATCCTGTCCCGTCTGAATGGATAAGTAGTACGTGTCTGCATAACGAAAATAGAACAGACAAAAAGAAACCAGCCATAACGCAACACAATTGCGTTATGGCTGGCTTTTTTAGTGGTGGCCTTTATAATCTGAGTTCTCATATGTAATTCAGAAGAGTATAGCAGGGCAAACTGTTTTTTCTATACTGGAAACAATCCTTTATTTTACCGTGTTTTTCAATGTACCGATGGAAGAGATGGAAATTTCTACAGTGTCTCCCGAATGAATGTAGCGGGGCGGTTTGAAGCCGGCGCCGACACCTGATGGTGTACCCGTCGAAATGATATCACCGGGCTGGAGTGTCGTGCCCTGGGATAGGGTGGATATGAGCGACGGAATGGGGAAGATGAATTCTTCTGTCGAGGCATCCTGGCGGACTTCGTCATTGACTTTGGTCACGATAGTAAACGTATCAGGAGCAGCATCGCGAAGCAGGATGCAGGGGCCCATGGGGGCAAAGGTATCGAGGCTTTTACCGTGGAACCACTGGCCGTGATTGCGCTGCAGGTCACGGGCGGTTACATCATTCATGATGGTAAATCCATAGACGTGATTCATGGCTTCGCTGACGGGGATGTCCTTGCCGCTGATGCCGATGATGACGGCCAGTTCTCCTTCATAGTCCAATTCTTTCGTTACCTGCGGATGAGAATCGATGGTATCTTCCGGCCCGATGACGCAGGTCGGGGCTTTGGTGAAAAACTGGGGATATTTTGGCAGGGAATCGAGTTTTTTCTTATGAAATTCTTCGATGTGTTCGGCATAGTTTTCACCGACGCAGAAGATATTTTTCGTAAGCTGCGGCAACGGGGCCAGAATGTGTACCGTGGCCAGCGGTTTGGCTTTCACGGCCTGGGTCTTTTCGTTCTGTTCGAGGGCATCGGCCAGGGCCAGCAGGCCTTCATTTCCCTGCTGGATAAATTCTGCCAATGTTTCCGGAAGAGGGGTAAAGAACGCCTCTTCTAAGGCAATAGCGCTGTATACTCCTGTTTCTTCGGTATCCAGCACGCCCCACTGAACGAATCCCAGGTCTTCAAAAGTAATCAGTTTTTTTATCATCATAGCTATCTTCTCCTTGTCATATTTGTTTTATTATATCATAATTCATTGCGTCATGTATTCTCTGTATCCGTATGTGGACAGCTTTCCTTTAGCAGTCGTAAAAAGACTTCGCATGGTTTGGTGAGAAGCTGGTATTTTTTCCAGACTACGAGACAGGAAAAGGAGACGGCCGGCTTCAGGGGGACAAAGGCCAGATCGGGTGTCTGGAGCTGGAAAAACTCGTTGATGCCGATAGCACTGGTAATACCTGTCCGGATAAGCTGGGCTGCATTGGCGATGAGATCGAAGCGTCCGACAATCTGCAGGTCCTCCGTTGTCACCTGTCCTCCGGACCAGGTACGGACATCAAAGGCAGCCGTTGCTGTCCGTGAAGACGTGAGCAGGGGGATATCCTTCAGGATGTCCGGTGTAATGGCCGGGAGTTTTGCCCAGGGGTTGTCGCTGCGGGTAATGATTCCGACCGTATTGGTTTCAGGCAGACGGAGGTATTCGTATTTTTCCGGATTGAACGGCTCGATGAACAGGGCAAAGTCGATGAGACCATGGACCAGTCGTTCTTCCACCGTATCGGCATTTCCCGTAAAGAGTTCGCACGTGACACCGGGATGCTGACTATGCAGCCTGGCAAAGGCATCAGTCAGGAAATGAATGACCGGAGTCTCCCCGGCACCGATGCGGATACAGCCAGTCAGTTCCAGCTGATCATTGTTGATTTCGGCTTCAGTCTGGCGAACGAGGGACAGGATTTCTTCGGCCCGCTGCCGGAGATGGATTCCTTCCTCTGTCAGGTGGGTATTGCGGTTGGTCCGGATGAAGAGCTGTTTACCTAGCTCCTTTTCCAGGTCGGCCATCTGTCGTGATAGTGTCGGCTGGGTGATGTGCAGCATATTGGCGGCTCCGGTCATGTTTCCTTCTCTGGCGACGGCCAGAAAATAGTGTAATGTCCGCAATTCCATGGCAACACACTCCTTTCTTTTTTGTTTAGTATACGGCAGGTCTGTCCATTTGGCAATGCTTTTTACGTATTTCCGGATATAAAATATAAGTTTTTTACATTTCATACTTTTTTTGGTAAGATAAGAGCATGAAATGAATTGATTCTGGTATTTACAGAAAGGATGAAGAAGACTCATGTTAGGGAATTTCACATACTGCAATCCGACGAAACTCTATTTTGGCAAAGATGCACTGGAAAACCTCCACGGCGAACTGCAGAAATACGGTAAGAAAATCGTCCTGGTCTACGGCGGCGGCTCGATCAAGAAGAACGGGATTTATGACGACGTCGTCAAAATCCTGCAGGACGAAGGCAAAGACGTGGCAGAAATCGCCGGCGTCATGCCGAACCCGACGATCCACAAGCTGCGCGAAGGCATCGATATCGCACGGCAGCACGGCGTGGACTTTATCCTTGCCGTCGGCGGCGGTTCCGTCATCGACTATGCCAAGGCACTGGCGGTCTCCGTACATTGCGGCGAAGACCCGTGGGATACATATTTCATCCGCTTTGAA
Organism: Megasphaera sp. UBA4382; assembly: GCF_002391155.1. Taxonomy (NCBI): domain Bacteria; kingdom Bacillati; phylum Bacillota; class Negativicutes; order Veillonellales; family Veillonellaceae; genus Megasphaera; species Megasphaera sp. UBA4382. The sequence goes on from NZ_DGRS01000031.1 coordinate 39,894, forward strand.
GAACCGACGTGCAGCATCGTCCCTGTCGGCGATGTCCTGACCATGGTCGGCACGGGCTCTGAAATGAACGCCGGTTCCGTCATTACCTATCCGGAAAAGAAACTGAAGATTGGCCATGTCTTTGCTGACGAAAGCGTCATGCCCCGTTTTTCCATCATGAATCCGGTCTACACCATGACCCTGCCGAAATATCAGATGACTGCTGGCATCTATGACATCTTCAATCACATCTGCGAACAGTATTTTTCCGGTGAAGACGACAATACCAGCGACTATCTGGCCGAAGGCCTCATGCGCAATGTCATCGAAGCCAGCCGCAAAGCCGTCGTCGATCCGACGGATTACGAAGCACGCTCCAATCTGATGTGGGACGCCACCTGGGCTCTGAACACGCTCATCGCCAAGGGGAAATCGACGGACTGGATGGTCCACATGCTGGGCCAGGCCGTCGGCGCCTGCACGAATGCCACGCACGGCATGACGCTCTCTGCCGTGTCCCTGCCGTATTACCGCTTCATCATGAAAAACGGTCTGCCGAAATTCGTCCGCTTCGCCAAAGCCGTATGGAATGTCGATGCCGACGGCATGAGCGATGAAGAAATCGCCGCAGCCGGCCTGGAACGCATGAAGACCTGGATGCAGGAACTCGGCCTCGTGCTCCACATCAAAGAACTCGGTGCGACAGAAGACATGCTCGACGACCTCGTAAACGGCACGCTGATCCTCGACGGCGGCTATCGAGTCCTGACCAAAGACGAAATCAGGGATATCTTCCGGCAGGCCATGTAAGGGAAGGGAACGTGTTTTACGTCTAAAAAAGTCATTGCTGACGGCTATTTCGACTGTCAACTACTCCCGACTAAAGTCGGGAGTAATTGACTTATCGCTTGTTACAATGAAACTGTAAAGAATTAAGGCTTTTGGTTTTCGGAATGAAGGAGCATGACGATGAAGAAGATGCTGATTGTTTATTATAGTTGGAGCAATGGGAATACCGCGAAGATTGCGGCTCAGCTGCAGCGGGTTGCCGGCGCTGACATGGAACGAATTGAAACGCTTCATCCTTATGAAGGCAGATATGACGATGTCGTGGCTCAGGGCCAGCGGGAAGTGAACAGCGGCTTCATGCCGGAAATTAAGGCCCTGCCGTATGATCCGGCGGATTATGACGTCATTGCCGTAGGTACGCCGACTTGGTGGTATACGATGGCGCCGGCGGTCAAGTCTTTTTGGGCGGATCATGATTTCAGCGGCAAGCAGGTCATCCTTTTCCAGACCCACGGCGGCTGGCCCGGCCATACGCTGAAAGATATGGAAAAGGCCTGCCGGGACGCGTCTTTCGGTCCGTCGCTGGCGGTACAGTTCGATTCGACCGGCGGCAGTAAGTTGGTGACAGCTGCACAGGACATCGATGATTGGATTGAGGAAGTAAAAGCCGTTCATCGTAGTTCGTTCGTCGAGGGAGATAGTTTATAGTTTGCAGTTTGTAGTAAAAACATTGCGATGCGCCAGCGAGCCCGAATCGCAAACAATGAACGATGAACGACCTACGATGAACGACGAAAAAGGCCCTTGCCGCGTTATGCGGTGAGGGCCTTTTTCAGCTTCCACTCTGTCTTTTCCCAGAAGCAGGCGTAGTAGGTGACCTGGACGCTGGCGTCTGCGATGGGGACGACGACGCGGTCCGGCGGCGGTCCTTCGCGGCGCAGGCTGAGGTCAGTGACGAAGGAGGGGAGGACGGAGAATTTGACGAGTTCATTGAAAGCTTCGTTTTCCTGAATCAGAAATTTTGTCTCCGGCATGGCTTGCTTCACGATGGGGCCCCAGAACCCCAGGTTCGGCCGCAGGAGCATAGTTTCACCGTTGACGTCCGTTAGGTGCAGCCCTTTCCGACTGGCCAGGGGATGGGCCGGCGGCAGGGTGAAGCAGAGATGTTCCTGGCCGATTTTGACGCAGGTGAGGCCTTTTTCATCGAGAGCATAAGGCAGGACGATGAGCTGGTAGCTCTGGTCGTGCAGCTTTTCTTCGAGTAGGGTCAGATCCCGGATTTCTGAAGCGATAGTCATCTCCGGAAAGGACGCCGAGAGCTGGGGGATGAGACGCCAGAGCGGCGCCGGTGCGCAGGAGCCGATGAGAATCGTATGCCGTGCCCGCTCGTGGGCGACGAGACGTTCTTTCATTTCTTGTGCTTCCTGAACGACTTTGTGCGCATAGGCGACGGCGAGCCGGCCGTTTTCATTGAGAGCGATTTTATTTTTCTGCCGGCTAAAGAGCGGCACGGAGAGCTCGGCTTCCAGGCGCTGCATAGAACGGCTCAGGGCCGGCTGAGACAGGTGGAGTTTCTCGGCCGCTGCCGAAAGAGTGCCGCACTCCGCGACGGTCAGTAATTGTTCCAGTTGATTGAGTTCAAACATCGTATCACCTCTTCTGTCAGTGTAGCACAGAAGAGGTTTTTTTGAAAGATTCAGTATGCGTTTAATTTATACTGCTCTAACGAACCGGAACTGTACTTTACCAGCATCCTGCCGTATGATAAGAGCTGTAAGAAGCAATGAAACAAAAAATGCTCTACGTTTTATTTATAAAGGAGAGACATTCATGAAATCTCGTACCTTAGGAAAAGACTTTACCGTATCGGCTGTCGGCCTTGGCTGCATGGGCATGAGCCACGGCTACGGCAAACCGAGAGATAAAAAAGAAATGACCGAACTGCTCGCACAGGCCGTCGATTTTGGCTACACCTTCTTCGATACGGCCGAAGTCTACGGCACGCCGGACAATCCGCATGCCAACGAAACGCTCCTCGGCGAAGCGCTTAAGCCCTTCCGCAATCGCATCCAGATCGGCACGAAGTTCGGTATCCATTTCGACCTGGACTCGCCGGCGACGAACAAACCCATTGTTACCGATGCCCGTCCGGCGGTCATCCGCCAGTCCGTCGACGCGTCGCTGCAGCGCCTGCAGACGGACCACATCGACATCTACTATCAGCACCGTCAGGACCCGAAAGTTCCTGTTGAAGAAGTCGCCTCCGTCATGGCCGACCTGATCAAAGAAGGGAAAATCCTCCACTGGGGCCTCTCTGAAGTCGACGCCGATACGCTGCGCCGGGCCCACGCCGTCTGCCCGGTCACGGCTGTACAGAACCGCTACTCCATGATGGCCCGCTGGTATGAACCGATGTTCCCGGTCCTGGAAGAACTGAACGTCGGCCTCGTCGCCTTTTCACCGATGGCTAACGGCCTCCTCAGCGGCCGCTATGACAGTCATTCCCACTTCGAAAAGGGAACGGATTACCGCAGCATCATGCCCCAGTTCCAGGAAAAGAATATGGAAAAGAATCAGGAACTCATCCACTGGATCCAGGAACTGGCTCACCAGAAGAATGCCACGCCGGCCCAGATTTCCCTGGCCTGGATGCTTTGCAAAAAGCCCTGGATCGTCCCCATCCCGGGTACGATGAACCTGGGCCGCCTCAAGGAAAACGGCGGCGCCGCCGACATTGTCCTCACGCAGGATGAAGTCCGCCGCATCGATAAAACGTTGGAACAAATCGACATGTCCGACGTTTTTGGCGGTTCGAAAGTAGAAAAATAGATTGGTAAGCACTTAGAAAGGAAGATTCTTATGGAATATACAACTTTAAGCAACGGCGTCAAAGCGCCGCTTCTCGGTCTCGGCAATTTCCAGCTCAGCCTGGCAGATACGGAAAACGCCGTCTATGAAGGCATCCGCTCCGGCGTCCGACTGATCGATACAGCCAACGGCTATCTCAACGAAACGGCTGTCGGTCGGGCCGTAGCCCGGGCTGTCGATGAAGGGCTGGTCAAGAGGGAAGACCTCTTCATCTCGACGAAGCTCTGGCCGACGGTCTATGAAAGTGAAAGCGCTGTCGACGATACGCTAAAACGCCTGCAGCTCGATTACGTCGACCTCCTCTTCATCCATCAGCCGGCCGGCAATTTCCTCGCCGGCTACGAAAAGCTCGAAAAAGCCTATCGCGAAGGTAAGGCCAAATCTCTGGGCATTTCCAATTTCCACGATGCTAAGTTGGAAAAACTCCTGGCAGCGGCAGCCATCAAGCCTCATGTCATCCAGCTGGAAGCCCATCCGTACTACGCCCATCACGCTCAGATGGACCGTCTCAAGGAATACGGCACGAAGCTCATGGGCTGGTATCCCCTGGGCCACGGCGACGCCGGCCTGCAGCGTGAACCGGTCTTCGTGAAATTAGCGGAAAAATACGGCAAGAGCCCAGCACAAATTATCCTCCGCTGGGCTGTCCAGATGGATATCATCACTATCCCGGGCTCGAAGAACCCTGACCATATCCGGGCCAATTTCGATATCTTCGATTTTGCCCTGACGGAAGACGAAATGCAGGAAATCGCCAAATTAGACGGCACGAAGCGCTACTATCACCCCAGTGATTCTCTGGAAGAAAGCTACGCCCAGATGCCCCTTCATTTTCAGGAATAATGGTTGCTTTTAAAAGTCACGCGAGAGGAGATTATATCATGGAATATGTTACCTTAAATAACGGCGTTCCCGCAAGGGACGTACAATCGTTGGCATAGTCATAAGACAGGACAAATTCTAATTGCCACCGACGGCATCGGTTATACGCAGACCTTAGGCGGTGCCGTCCAGGTCATGCATCCCGGCGATGTCGTCTATTGCCCGCCCGGCGTCATTCACTGGCACGGCGCGGCTCCGGGCAGCCATTTTGCCCATATCGCCATCAGCCCCGAAGACAATCACGATGTGACCTGGTATTTCTTCCCGAAGCTGGAATATGAAAAGCTAGGCTTTTAACCTAATCCGCCAGAAGTC
>NZ_DGRS01000012.1:0-9690 GCF_002391155.1 Megasphaera sp. UBA4382
TACTTCATGATGGGCCTTCCTACGGAAACCGATGAAGACCTGGCCGGCATTGCCGACCTGGCCTATAAAGTATTGAATCTATACCGCCAGATTACCCATAAAAATAATGGGAAAGTGACCGTTTCCGTATCCAGTTTTGTACCCAAATCGCATACGGCCTTCCAGTGGTATGGCCAGCTGCCGGTTGAAGAAATCCAGCGCCGTCAGCAATATCTCAAAGGGCTGATCCGGGACAAACATATATCCTATCACTACCATGATGCCAAAACGGGCCGTATGGAAGCCACCTTTGCCCGGGGAGACCGCCGCATGGGCCGCGTGCTCTATGAAGCGTGGAAACTGGGCTGTAAATTTGATGGCTGGACAGAATTGTTTGACTATGATAAATGGATGCAGGCCTTTAAGAATGCCGGTGTCGATCCCGATTATTATGCCGCCCGTACGCGGTCTACGGAAGAACCACTTCCCTGGGATCATCTCTCCGATGGGGCGGGTAAAGCCTTTCTCAAGAAAGAATGGCAGAAAGCTGTCGAAGGCAGCCTGACTCATGACTGCCGCCATCTGAGCTGTACTGGCTGTGGCGTCTGTCCTTCGCTCGGTGTCCATGTCAAAGACTATAAGGAAGGAGACAGCCATGGAAAGATTACGCTTAGCTGTTAAAAAAGAAGGGGCACTGCAATTTCTTTCTCATCTGGATTTTGCCCGCTGTGTGCGCTACATCATCATCCGTGCCGGACTGCCTGTTTTGTATTCCGAAGGGTTCAACCCCCATATGAAACTGAGCTTTGCTTCGGCTCTGGGCGTCGGCGTCGGTGCCGATGTGGAATACCTCGATATGGAACTGGCAGAACCCGTACCCGTCACCGATGTCATAGAACGGATGAACGCTGCTTCGCCCGACGGTTTTTCCGTCCGGGACGGAAAGTACATCGATGCCAAAGCTCCCAAACTCATGGCAGTTGCCAACTATGCCGTGTATGATATCAAAGGACCCGCTGTGCGCCCGGTAAGTCAGGATGAACTGGACGGTATTCTCCAGGCATTCAATGAAGCATCCGATGTGACCTATGAAAAGGTATCAGTCAAGAAAGGCCACAAAGTACGCCTTATAGCCGTGAAAAACCATATCGTCGAACCGGTGTCTGGCATAGTAGAAAAGGATGGCATCTGCCTTCGTGCGGGAATTCTGGAGACGGAAGACGGGGCTATCAAACCGCAGCAGTTATGGGACGTGCTGATGGCACAGTTCGGTCTGCCTGTACAGGCAGATCTCGTTCTGGCCTGGCGGCGAGGCATCTATGTCCGCAAAAATGGAACGAATTATTCGCTGTTTGATGGTGTATAGCATATAGTAAAAGACGGAAGGCAGCGTCATTGCAAAGGCAGGTGAAGACGGATGAAGACAATTATTGGCAATATCATGCCGGAGGAAACGAGGATAGCCATTCTGGAAGAAGGGATGCTGCGTGACTTTTCCGTAGAGCGGAATGATGAAAATCACATTGTCAATCATATATACAGAGGGACGATACAGAATATCCTGCCGGCTATGCAGGCCGCCTTTGTCAATATAGGACGCAGGAAAAATGCCTTTCTCTTCCTTGGCGACCTATTCCCGCGGGCAGCGACGAAGGAACAGATCCAGCAGACCCGCATTTCTGTCGGTCAGAGTGTTCTCGTCCAGGTCGTAAAGGAAGAACAGGGCAGCAAGGGCCCGAAAGTGACGGCCAATATCAGCCTGGCCGGCCGCTATGCCGTGCTGATGCCGACAGTGGATTATATCGGCGTTTCCAAGAAAATCCGCGATGAAAAGGAACGGGACCGCCTGCGTGCCATAGCCAGCCAGTTGAAACCGGAAGGCATGGGCATCATTATCCGGACCGTCGCCAGAGATATAGCAGAAAAGGACCTCACGGCGGATATTACGTATCTCCTGCATACGTGGCAAAGCGTACTGCGCCGGTACGAACTGGCACGCAAGCCCAAATTGCTGTACCGCGAAGCCGACCTGGTCATGAGGACAATCCGTGACTATTGTACGGATGATGTAAAAAAAATCATTGTCGATGACAAAGAAGCCTATGACAGGATATGTCAGGTCCTGCCCGATGACGGCTGGAGACAACGGGTCAGTCTGTATCAGGGTGATGAGCCCGTATTTGAATTGTACCATCTGGAAGAACAACTCCGCTGCCTGATGGCCCGGGAAGTGCCTCTTCCTTCCGGCGGCAATCTCATATTTGACAGGACCGAAGCATTGACTGTCATTGATGTCAACAGCAGCCGGTATACGGGGAGCAGCACTCTTCAGGATACGATTTTTCACGTCAATAAAGAGGCTGCCGTGGAAATTGCGCGCCAGCTGCGTCTCCGTGATATTGGAGGCATCATCATCATTGATTTCATCGATATGGCCCAGTCGAACCGGAGAAAGGAAATCCTGGACATCCTCGAACGGGAAACCGCCCAGGATTGTACCAAAACCCATGTCATGGGCATGACCGCATTGAATCTGGTAGAAATTACGCGGAAGAAATCACGCCAGGGACTTCATCAGGTCCAGTTCAGTCCGTGTAACGTCTGCGGCGGTTCGGGATATCTCTATTCTCCTGAAACGGTAGCTATCCAGATTATCCGGCGCCTTCGCCATATGGTACAGGTGCGTCACGTAAAAGGAGATTTCCTGATTAGTGCCCACCAGGACGTGGTGGATTTTCTGAAGGAACGGAAACGGCGGGAAAGACTGGAACAAGAATTATCGCGGACCCTCCACTTCGAAGTGTCCGATCATCCGAACCGGGAAGTCTTTTCTATCTTATCGTGGCATCCATAAAAGGAGGCGTCTCATATGAATCCAATCGTAAAGGCAGTGACGAGCTGCCTTTTTTTTGCAGGTATGTGCTCCAGTGTGCTGGCGGCAGATGGGCAAAACGCATATCTCCAGTCTAAAGTCCGGTATGAAGCGGCTATGGCATCGCTGGCATCGTACGACGATAAGCCGGGACAACTGGCAAAGTCGGAATACCGGGATGAAGGATGGCAGCTGGAGAGCGTTACCCGTATCAATAAGTCCTCACAGGTTGAATTTATCGTCTTACACAAAAAAGCCGTAGAAGAACACCCGGCCCGCTATATCCTGGCTATATCGGGAACAGTAGACAAAAAAGATATCAAAAGTGATTTGCGAACCCACTCAGTTCCCTTTCACCGGGAAGACGGACTGGAGTCCGGCCGGGAAATCCCGTCAGTACACAAAGGCTTCGATGACTACGCCCGGACAATCCTCGATGCGGATCTCGGGGGAAAAAAAGTAGCAGATACATTGTCTTCCATCATCGCTAACAGGCAAGCTGAACTGCTTGTGACAGGTCACAGCCTGGGTGGTGCTGCCGCCGCGCTCATCGGTGCCCGTATGGCAGATCGTGGTTATTCACCGGGAGATATACACGTTATCTCCTTTGGTGCGCCTGCTGTAGGAAACCAGGCCTTTGCAGATGCCTATGGACAGGCCATGAATCTGGAACGCGTTGTCATAGAAGGAGATCCGGTCCAGCATATCCTGCAGGCGCTGCATACACCGTATGATCAGTTTGGAACGAAAATTGTCTGGAAGGATAGTCCTGATTCGTATCATTTCCGCCATCGCATGATCGTCTATGCCGATGCAGCACTCCGTAACTATTATGATAGTTTGTGGGCGTATGAACAGCAGACCGGCAGCCCGGTTTTCATTGAACGACACCCTGTCGTCCATTCTGATATATACGTGGCGCCGCCTGTGTTCACCCTTGATGAAGATATCCAGGATGATATGCCGTATATGCGGGCCGTCATTCATCATACCTTGTATCGTTCTATCAATGGAGCGGCTTTTTCACCGGCCTTTGGCGAGTCTATGGCTGAATCGTGCCGGGCCGCAGCACGGCTGCACAAGCCGTATATCATGCAGGAATATATTACGGTACAAAAGCAGAAAGAAGAAGAACATACATACCGCATCAGCGTATCCCGGCATATATACGATCAGCAGGGGAGATTCCTGTCGGCAGAGGAGTACACCACCGATACGAGCCTGTTTACTCCGATTCTGGCAGTTCTATATTGTCAGAAGCAAATAAGAATATAGAGTTATAAAGAGTTAAAAACGGTTATTTACTATTTATAACTGTTATGTAAATGCCTGTGCGCTGGAATGGAGACATCCGTGTTTTCCATAAACGAAAAGAGGCGGCGACGAAATGAACGATTGGGTTCATTTTGTCGCCGCCTCTTATGGATATCCCTGTCAGGGGATGCATAGATCCGCCTCTATCAGTCCGCCTCTATCAGTCCGCCTCTATCAGGAAGACTATATAGTCTCTTACTGGATATAGAAGGTCATGCTGACGGTTTCACTCAGTGTGTTTGTACCGGCTTCGACCGGTGCCATATCGGCCGATTCGGCTTTCATCAGGCGGGCATTCATAGCTCCGGCGTAAACGCTGGAATAAGATGGCGTACGGCCGCTGATATTGATTTCTTTTACTTTTCCGAGCTGTCCGCCTGCAGCCGTAGCGGCAGCTTCAGCGGCACTGCGGCCGTTATGGACAGCTTCCTTTATCAGGTTGTTTTTAATGGTATCGGCGTGTTCATTGGTAAACGTCATTCCCATGACGCGGTTGGCACCGGCCTGGCCCGCTTTTTCGATGATGCGCGGGATAAGATCAAAATCAGAAACGCGGATGCGCAGATTGTTTGTCACGGTGTAAGAGACAATCTTCCTGCCATTCGTATCATAATTCGGGGTCATATTGAAGTTTGTCGTCTTCAGATCATCCTTAGTGACCCCCAGAGCCTTGACGGCATTGGCAACCTGGTTCATGACCAGGTTATTGTCACTGCGGGCCTTCTGGGCATTGCTGGCCGTGCTTTCCATGCCAATGGTGATGTAGGCTGTATCCGGGGCGACCTGTTGTTCTGCGTATCCCGTCACATTAATGACTGATGGGGCCTGTTCGGCTGCTTCTGTAACGGCAGGAGCAGCAGCGCTGGCTGTTGCCAGCAGGACTGTCAGGGTCAGAGCTTTTAAGAAACGATATTTCATATGTAGAGTACCTCCTTACTTTATTGTATCCTCAGATTGGATTTCTGATAAGAATATTATACAGTAAAATGTCTCTTCTGAAAATACGACAAACGATATATAGAGCAATTAGTTTCAAATTGTGAAGAAACTGTGATATTCGTCCTGTATAGCCTCTCTGCTGCCACGGCGATTTACTGGTCTGCATAAAAATATGACTTGTAATTATGAACAGGGTGTACTATAATAAGCGAAGGATAAAAAGCTAGGGGCGCCGCAAGGCTGAGAATGACCCTTTAACCTGATTCGGGTAATGCCGACGTAGGGAAGCTGTTACCGGATATGATAGCTCACCCTGCGGGGGTGGGCTTTTTTGTTATGTATTTTTGGATATGTTTAGGAGGATGTGTCATGAACTACACCACACAGATGGATGCAGCACGTAAAGGTATCGTTACGCCGCAGATGGAAATCGTTGCTAAAAAGGAACAGATGCCTGTTGAAAAACTGATGGAACTCGTTGCCAGCGGCAAGGTAGCTATCCCTGCCAACAAACTGCATACGGCACTCAGCCCGGAAGGCATTGGCAAGAACTGCCGCACCAAAATCAATGTCAATCTCGGTGTATCGCCGGAACATAATAACCATGAAGAAGAACTGCAGAAAGTCCAGAGTGCTATCGATATGAAAGCCGAAGCCATCATGGATTTGTCCAACTTCGGCAAGACCCGTGATTTCCGCCGCAAACTGGTTGGCATGTCTACGGCTATGATCGGTACGGTACCGATGTACGATGCCGTCGGTATGCTCGATAAAGACCTGAAAGATATCACGGTCGACGAATTTTTCTCGGTCGTCGAACAACATGCTGAAGATGGTGTAGATTTCATGACTATCCACTGTGGCATGAACCTGAAAACAGCAGAACGGATTAAACGCAATCCGCGTCTGACGAACGTCGTTTCCCGTGGCGGTTCACTGCTATTTGCATGGATGGAAATGAATAAGAAAGAAAATCCGTTCTATGAATATTACGATCGTCTCCTCGACATCTGTGAAAAATATGACGTTACCCTGAGCCTGGGCGATGCCTGCCGTCCTGGCTGTACACACGATTCGACCGATGCCGCTCAGATTGAAGAACTGATTACGCTCGGCGAACTGACCAAACGCGCCTGGGACCACAACGTACAGGTCATGATCGAAGGCCCGGGCCACATGGTTCTCACAGAAATCGCTGCCAATATGAAGATTGAAAAGCGGCTCTGTCACGAAGCGCCTTTCTATGTATTGGGGCCATTGGTTACCGATATCGCACCGGGCTATGACCACATTACCAGTGCCATCGGCGGTGCCATTGCTGGTTCCTGCGGCGCTGACTTCCTCTGCTATGTCACACCGGCTGAACATCTGCGCCTGCCGTCCGTAGAAGACGTCAAGGAAGGGATCATCGCTACTCGTCTGGCTGCTCATGCGGCAGATCTTGCTAAAGGTATCCCGGGTGCTCAGGAATGGGACGACGCCATGAGCAAGGCTCGTGTCGATGTTGACTTCGAAAAGATGATTTCCCTGGCCATTGACCCGGTCAAAGCCAGAAAATATTATGAATCGAGCAAACCAGAATGTGAAGGAACTTGCTCCATGTGCGGCCGTATGTGCCCGGCACGGACGATGAAGAAAATCCTGGCCGGAGAAGACGTATCTCTTCTCGATGAATGCTGATAGCAGCAGATAGTATTTCTCATAGATAAAGAAAACGGGATTGCCTGTGAAGGTTTGTACCAGCACAGGCAGTCCCGTTTTCCTTAGAGTATGATAGGGAAAGTTTGATGTATCATGAATGGTGCATTTTGTATATTATTTAATTTTTGACAAACGTCAAACAAACTATGAAAGGAGCTTTGCCTTTTATTTCCATACCAGCAGCAGAGATGCTCCGAATTCTTTCTTGAATTGACTGAGAAGCTGCTTCATTTCATAATCGGCCGCATTGTAGGTAGCTCCCGGTGTGACCGTCAGGATGAGGACGATGACGTTTTCTGCATGAGCTACTTCGATATTATCCACGAGCTGTTCGTAGGTCAGGTCCGACGCTTCAGCCAGGGCCAGCAGGGTAGAGAGGCGACGGATCATCGTCCATTCTTCTTCCGATGGCATATGGGCATACCGATAGGACCGCATGATTTTACGGCTGATACCATGATGGAATCCGGCGATGAACGAGGCGTCGATTTGTTCCATCTGAGTCAGGCCGTAAATCGGTGCATGGCCGATGATGAAAGCCGAATGACGGGCATGATCGTAATAGTTGATGATTTTTCCCACATCGTGCAGGCGGGCTGCCGTGACCAAAAGCCGCCGTTCCTTGGGACCGTAGCCGTGCAGGGGCTGCAGCTGGTCGAAGAGCATTGTCGCTACCCGTTCTACCTGCTGGATATGCTGGTAGTTCGTGTTGGGCAGGGCCTTGAGGAAATTAGAAATGCTTTGTTCCAGGATATCGTCGAAGCGTGGTTTTTCCATATTGGCATAAGCGGCGTAGTATTCGAAGAACAGGCCTTCACGCAGGCCGCAACCGCTGACGATGAGTTCCTGACTGCGCGTGAGAGAAAATAAGGTATCGATGACCAGGGCCCCGGCGATGATTAAATCAGAACGATCGGAAGAAAGACCGGGTATCTTTTTCCGATTTACTGCCGTACGGGTCGTAATTTCGATGAATAAATTTTCGAAGTTGTCATATGATAGAATATAATTATGGATTTTGGATAAATCATAGCCTGTGATGCGCTGGTCCATCTTGGCAAAATTACGAGCTGTCCCGCCTATACCGATGAGAGGCAGGCCTGCATCAGCGATAAAGGAGACTTCTTCCAACTGTTTGCCGACGTATTTCTGACAGGCTTCCAGGGCATCCGGGTCGGGGTCACCGGAGGTATTGAATTTTTCCGTCAGCGTTACGGCACCAATGGGCACGGATACGGATTTTTTAATTTCTCCATTGCGGACGAGAGTTAATTCAACACTGGCGCCGCCCAGGTCGAAGAGAACAAAATCACGGACGTTGATCGTATTAATGACACCCAGATAACCCAGGTAGGCTTCCCGTTCACCGGTGATGACATTCATGGTAATGCCTGTTTCTTTATTGATCCGCTTTAGAAAATCATCGCCGTTGGAAGCATTGCGGACAGCCGCTGTGGCTACGGCAATACAATGTTCGATATGACCGACATCCATCATGTGTTTGTAGACTTTAAGACAGGTCATGGCTCGTTCCATGCCTTTTTCACTCAGCATCTGCGTTTCGCTCAGACCGTGGCCGAGACGGATGGCTTCTTTTTCCTGATACATAAACGAATACGCACCATTATCTGCTATCTGCAGGGCTACGAATCGGATGGAGTTCGATCCCAGATCAATGATGGCTATTTTTTCCATAACATACCTCTCTTTATATTCAATCAGACTGACGAAGGGCAATACCAACTTGTCGCTAAATACATATTATATCAGAAAAAAAGAAGGGCCGGAAATTTTTTATAGTAAAATAGAGAAATCTTTTACAAAGATTATACAGAAAATAGGTAAATGACCTCTTGAAATCATGTATAATATAGATATTAAAACTAAATACGAGTGAGGGTTGACTATGGAGAACAGGGTAAGGCAGTATGCCGGTATCATTCATATCGGTACTGTAAATATGGCAATGAAAATCATATCGTACACAGCGATGGATGATATGACAATCATAGAAAATGTATCCCAGGAAGTGGAATACGGTGAAGAAGTATTTAAGACACATCACGTCAGTTTCCGTTCCTTAAATGAAATCTGCCGCATTCTGAACGGCTTCAAACAATTGCTGCGTGACTATGATGTACAGGACGTACGGGTCATTACGACGACAGCCATACGGGAAGCCGACAATATGCTGAATGCGCTCGACCAGATTAAAGTACGCACGGGCTTTAAAGTCGAAGTCGTTCACATGACCAAAGAAATTTACTACAAGTTTTTTGGCCTCTATTATCATGTCCTGAAAGGGACCTTTAATTTTGCTGGTCATGCTGTGCTGCTGGTAGACATTACCTCTGGCGGTATGGGCCTGACCTGCTGGCAGGATGACCATCTTCTGTTCCAGCAGAATGTCTATCTTGGTTCACTGCGGATTATGGAAAACTTTACACAGCGTCAGCGCGAAGACATTTCGTTTCCGACAGCAGCGCGGGAATTCATTCATGGCAGTCTGGCACCGCTCTGGGCTAATGTGCGCGAACATGACATCCGCTATATCGTCCTTTCCGGCAAAAGCGCCGTCCTCCTGGGCAAGCTGATGCACATCGAGCCACAGAATGGGGCCACGCTGATCCGGCCGCAGATGTTCCGCGATTTTGTCGAATCCTTCCACGGCCTGACGCCGCTTAAGCTCATGCAGCGCTTTAAATTATCCGAAGGCCTGGCCAATGTGCTCATGCCGACGTTTATGCTGTACTATGAACTGTTCCGGACTATTGAAATCGACATGATCGTATTGATGAGTACGACCTTTACGGAAGGCTATTCCCTGTATTACGTAGCCGAACAGACAGCAGATCCCTCTGTGAATCACCAGCGGGGACTGCTGC
>NZ_DGRS01000084.1:0-24922 GCF_002391155.1 Megasphaera sp. UBA4382
TATTCGTGGTGGAGCTACCGCTTCAAGGCCCGCCAGAACAACGCCGGATGGCGCATCGACTACTTCATCACCTCGAAAAGTCTCGACAACAAGTTGAAAAAAGCCTCGATTTATACAGATATCACCGGCAGCGACCACTGCCCTGTCGGTCTGGAATTACTATGAAATCACGTAAAGGAGAAATATATATGTTAAAAAAACTGACGATAACCGCGATAGCCTTCACGGCTCTTGCCCTGCCCCAGGCTTTTGCCCTGCCGGTCGTACCGGAAGCGGGCATCAGCATCGGCACCGGCACAAAAGAACAATATGCCGAAGCCAAAGTCCTGCCGCGGACGACCATCGGTTACAAACGGGCCGACCGCGACCAGTACGGCAATCAGAACGACATTTACGCCAAATATAATGTTATCGGATCGAATGTCCAGCTTCTCGGCGGCTGGCGCAACAACATCGGCCACCAGTCCAATTCGGCCTCCTTTTACGGTGGCATCGGCGTCGCTGCACCCCATATTCTGGGAATCCAGCCCTATGCCACATATGTCAAAGGCTCCCATTTCTCTGAAGCCCAGGCCGGCATCAACTATAACATCGCCCTGGGATGGGGACTGAACGTCAATTACCATAATTACATGCCTGAAGACGGCGATAACGAACACGGTGTTGGCGCCGGCGTCACTTTCCATTTCTAAGAAATAAAGACTGCTCCAAACCAGACCCTCTTTTTTCTTTCCTGCAGCCGTAGTAAAATAAAACAAAAGAGCATTTGCATGGTAAAGGAGAATGATAACTATGTTTTGTACGAATTGCGGAAAACCGGTCCCTGACGGATCCAGATTCTGCCCGTACTGCGGAACACCAGTAGCCGGTTCAGCAGATGGACTTTCCTATGAAGATGTCCTAAAAAAGGTAAATAAGCAGAAAGAAGAAAAAATATATCCTATTTTCTGCTCTCCTGAAGACGATAGTCTGGAACTGAGGCCCTTCCATGACGGAGAAAGAGGCAAGTATGTCTTTGATGTAGACGGGTGCCATTTCGAATATGATGAACGACAGGTCGGTTTTATTCGTCTGGCAAAAGCCATGACCAAAGAAGCGCTGTCAGATAAAGAACTAAAACGCATATACTGGAAAAATGACAGCGTAGAAGAGCTTCTGCAATTCTTTACGAGCGAAGAAGCAGCCGAACAGATTATGGGCAGCGTGCTGAAGAAGGAATCTTCCCTTCTTTTATCCCGCGGCATTTACGGTCTTACGAAAGATAATTTCATGGCCCGTGACATGGCAGACGGCGCCCCTTCTGCTCTCGATGCATGGCAGGATTTTGTCCAGTCTCTGCTGGGCCAGGTTGGTAAAATCACAGGAAATGCCGAAGCAGAAAGAACCTACCGGGAACTGCGGAAAGAATACCGCGGCCGGATCATAGGCGGCGGCTTCGGCCTGGGCGGCGCTTTGCAGGGTATGATTACTGCCGGTGTTCTCAATCTGGCAAGCGGTGCGGCGCACAGCATATTTAATGCCATCGGCAATGCATTCACCAACAGCCGGGAAAAAAGACAGCTCGATGATTTGTTCCGTTCCGACGATCTGGTACAATCGTTTATTGATACGTACAGACGTTCTGTTTTCTATCTCACCATGGACGCCTCCGACCGCCTGAACCTTATTCCACCAGATCCGGAAAAAAATGAATTGCCCGAGGTCATGCAAACTGCCATCAATGATGGCACCCTGGGAAAGGATGAGCGGAAAAAAGCAGCATTCTATGTACTGGACCGTAATCCCTACAAGCCCCTGTCCTACAAGTTATTTTACCTCTATCTCAACGATAGAGACGGTATCGTTGACCGCATAGCCGAGGCGTTCGGACTTTCTGAAAAGCTGGAAAATGTCAAGTTCCGGATGACCAAAGGCGTACTTGGCTATTGGGGAAAGAAGAGAGATCTTCCCCTGGCCGATTTATTGGACTACATACAGGATGGGTGTCCTCTGATAGACGCGTTCATGTCCCTGGGTCTGCTTCCTCAGGCAGGTGACATAGCCGGGGCCCTGCATGATGTGCAGATGACCTTCCCCTATCCCCTTTTGGACAAGCTGAAGCAGGAAGCGGAAGAAATTGTCATCCTGAAAGGATCCTCCCAGGAAACAGGCGATGGAACGACTATTCCTTCCTTTCATTTTTACGGAGTCTCCGATGAATCCATTACCATACCCGAAGGGGTAACCACTATTTCAGACTATGCATTCTTCTGTTGCGAGCAACTGAAGGAACTCATCCTGCCACAAAGCCTGAAAACCATCGGCCACCGCGCCTTTTTCGATGTGCCATGTTTGAAGAAACTGGTCATCCCCCCTTCCGTTGCGGCCTATCCGTTATCTGCCGTCGGGGAAAAAACGGTAGTGTTCCTTTCTGAACACACTACTGTTGTCAATGATGAATTCTACAATATAGACGTACGCCTCGATATTCCCCTTGGCGGGAACGTCTATAAAGACATGAAATCATGGGGACTACTGGAACGCAATACATCCATTTTTACACACAAAAATGCCATAGACCGAATCAAAGGCAGCGAACACTGTGAGCTTCCCATAGAATCACGCAAGCTACTTCCGCCTATTTCCGATGTCTGCTATAAAGAAAGCAAACAGTATCCGGAAGTCATTCATATTCCCGAAGATACGGAAGATGAGGAAGATGCGCTGCCCTATACGAAGCTGGATACAAAAGCACTGGTATATGCCCCCATATGTTATCTCCATCTCACTGGTGATATACGGGAAATCGGAGAATGGTGTTTTATGAAATCCACCCTTCTTCAGTTCAAAGCGGAAGAAGGTCTGGAAACGATAGGGGCCCATGCTTTTGAAGGACTGCATTTTCTGGACCGGGTGGAACTTCCTGCCTCCCTTTCCCATGTGGGCGACGGTGCCTTTGCCCATTGCCGCGACCTTCATTTCATCGAACTGTTACAGATGGACTGCCATATAGGAGAAGACGTATTTGCCGGAACGGACATCACGGTCTGCTGCCTGCCAGGGAGTATCTGGGAAGCGTACTGCCAGAAACATGCCATCCCCTATTTCCTGAAAGGGGAAGATTCCCCCGTACGCCAGGAACTGAAAGAACGGCAAAACCTAGACGACAAACGCGCCTGGAAACACTATGATATTTATAAAGAATCAAAAACCTACACGTTATATAGCTATCGGTCGGATTTCCGGGACACAGTACATACTATCAGTAATGACATGGGCATCCCGATTCTTCCGGGAGGAGGAATCAATCCGAAAGACAATAAACGGATTTACGTCGTGAAAAGCCAGGCAGAGAAAAACGGCGACTATGACAGGGAAGCCATCGTCGCCGCCATCAGACGCCGTCCGGAAAAGCCTGCCTACCAATCGGAAGACGGCATGAGGGATATCATCATCCACCCATGGACTATGTCTTTCCAAAAATGTATCGGCGAAGACGCATATATGAATTCCTCCCTGATCTACGTCTACGGCGGAACGAACATTTCCTATATCGGAGAAAATGCTTTTGCCGGTTCCAAAATCGTTGCATTTTATGCAACTAAGGTGAAAGGTATCTGGGCCCGCGCATTCAAAGGATGCAGTGAACTTTCCTACGTAGAAGTAGGCGACTGCCTGGACTCGCTGGAAGACGAAGCCTTCGCTGACTGCCCGAACCTCAAAACGATTAAATTTACGGGTATCAATCATATAGGAAAAGACGTATTCAAAAACACCCCCGTCACCGTAATCTGCAGAAGAGACTCTCACGTCTATGAATACTGCATGGAAAACGGAATTGATGTGGATACATACAGTTTTGATTTAGACTGGTAACGTACAGCTAATACACACTCACCCCTGAGAACACATCTGTACCGGATTAAAAGGGGCTGTAACAGAATAGCCTCATCTAAAAAATGGACTCAGTTATCTGAGCCCATTTTTTTAAGCAAAAGAGGCCCCGAAGGGCCTCTTTGCTGGTATAGTAACCGTTCTACGTCTTGTAATTCATCGGTTCCTTCTGCCTCCGATTCAGCTGTATCCAGCCAGAGCGCCAGACTCGTTTTATCATGGTTCCAGATACTCTGCCGGATTCCTTCCTGTACCTCCGGTGCAGCAAAATGCAGCCGTTCTTTCACCTTGCGGTGTACATGATATACATCCCGCTGGTGCTCATGCCACTTGCACCCTGCTGCCAGTTCCTGAAACGCCTCATAGCCATATCCCGTTCCGCCATCCCCGTTGCTGATCACTATCGTATGGCTTAATCCATACTGCCGGTGCATGTACCACCCTGCTTATTCCCATGTCTTTTCATATTCCGTAGAAGCCATGTGATACGCATGAATCAGCCGGGTCCGTTTCCCTTCTTTTTCCCGTCCTTCATACACCTGCATCCGGTGTATTTCCAACTGCTTCTTATGCTGTCCCCGCAAGACCAGCCCGTCTCCTTCTATGTACACAACCGGGGCTTCCGTTTCTTCTACGGAAGTTTCCTGCCGCTGAATGGCCTGCCATTCCTGACACAACGCCCCCGATTGCATCACAATATGCTTCACCGTTTGATGACTCAGGGTCGTCAGGGTAAACCGGTTCACGATATCGGCCGTTTTTCGATATACACAGCTGGTAGCCGTTTCCGCCACTTTCTTCATCAGCAAAGCGGAAAATCGTTGGTAGGGTTTCAATCGGAATAATTCGAAAAACAGGGTCAATAATTTCATATCCCGTTCAATAACTGTATCGGAATCCTTTATTGTTTTGATGATTTCTATTACTACATATTTGCTTCGATTTTTTCGATAATCAAACGCTGTACCCATTTGGGTGGCATCCGATTTCCGGCATTCCATTCCTGGACCGTACGATAAGGCGCCCCTAAGAGTTCAGCCAATCCTTTTACATTTAATCCAGCTTTCTTGCGCGCGTACTTGATAGGATTATTTTCCCGGTCAATGACATCTTGATATGCGTCGGTATCAGCAACCACTAAATTAACGAATCCATTTTCCGGTACTTTTACTTTATCCCGCGGTGTCGGTCCGGGTATAGCCTGCTTTTGCTGTTCCATGCTCCAAACCATTAAATTCAACACATCGTCTGCGTTTTCCATTGCTTCGGTCAAGGTTGCGCCATCGGTAAAGCAGCCGTCTACATCCGGAAAATTTACGTAATATACTTTGTCTTTTTCATCCCATTGGAATGTAGCTGGGAAAATATATTTGCTCATGACGTCCTCCTTTTTATATGAATCAGGCCAAGGGGATTTCTCCCTTTGCCTTACTGAATACCAGCCTGTTTAAAAATAGCTTTAATAGTTCCTGACGGTATGTCCTTATTGTGCCGCCAGACAGGGAATTGCTTTCCCGTTATCGGGCTGTAATACAGGTCATGATTTCCACCATGCCCAATCAACTTGCACCCATTCTTTTTAAGGATCTTTAACAGCTCCGACCTCTTCATTCTGTAACCTCCTTTCTTTAATTATATTATACACCTTTTGAGTGTATTCGTAAATATAAAAACACCTTCTGAGTTTATTTTTATTTTTTAAAGGGGCGATTTTTATGAAAAAAAGACCTGATGGCCGCTACAAAGTCTCTCTGACCATCGACGGCAAACGTCATTATTTTTACGGCCGAACCATTAAAGAAGCGGAACAGCAGCGCAATAAGTACAAAAATACGCTCCATTCCGCGCCTAACATCGATTATAACATCACCTTAGGTCAATGGCTGTCGATATGGCTACGAGGCGCCAAACCGACGTTGGCGACGGATACATACGAATCATACGTATATCAACTACGTCAATATGTGCTACCGACTATGGCTAAAATTAAGCTAATCGATTTACAGCCTCATATGTTCCGTAAATTGATTGCTGATTTACTGGCTCTCGGATATAGCAACCGATCCGTGCAATACGCATTGGCTGTTGTCCGAATCGGACTCAACCAAGCTGTCAATGATGGAGTACTGCCAATCTCCCCTATGCGCGGTGTCAAATTACCGCAAAAACAGAAGACGCAAGTATCCGCACTATCAAAAAATGAAGCTCAGCGCCTGCTAGGCGTCATTTCCAACCCCTGCCACTATAATCTATACTATGTGGCTTTGCATACGGGTCTGAGACGTTCTGAGATACTTGGTTTGCGTATCCGCGATGTCAATACGAAAGCATCAACCATTTCTGTCAATCAAACGGTCCTTCTCGTTGGCGGAAATCCGGTTATATCACCTACAACCAAAAATGCCGCTTCCCGGCGTACGATTTCCGTTGATGCCAAGACGCTGTCTATTTTGCGGCGACAAATCATGTGGACGCTCAAAAACAGAATGGCCGCATCAGACTATGAAGATAACGGGTTATTGTTCTGCCGACGCGATGGACGTCCGTATGATCCGAAATATATCAGTCATACGGCCAATAAATATGGAAAGTCGGCAAGCTTCCACCTGACCTTTCATATGTTGCGACACACTCATGCCACACTACTTCTCAAAGCTGGCGTTCATTTCAAAGTCGTCCAGGTCCGCCTGGGCCACTCTTCCTTTCATCAGACTATGGACACATACAGTCACGTTTTACCAGATATTGAAGAGAACGTTGTTGATAAATTAATTGACCTCGTTTAACTTTGCCCCGTCGCGGGGTCAAAAAGGGGGCAAACGCACCAGATATTATGAGGTCAATAAAAAAGGACAACCATCATTCAATGTGATGGTTGTCCCATTGGTGCGAGTGAAGGGACTTGAACCCTTACGCCGTGAGGCACCAGATCCTAAGTCTGGCGCGTCTGCCATTCCGCCACACTCGCCTGCCGATTGTCAGATGCAATCTGACACGGTATTTATTGTATCATGAAAGCGGGGACAATGCAAGGATTCTGCAGTCCCCGCTTCATGCTTCTGTTTTGATTCTGTATACCCTGCCTGTTCTGTGGCGGTTACAAGGTCTGTACAACTTCCAATGCTTTTTCATATTGATAGTCTTCCGGGTCGTTGGGTTGCAACTGGACTTCTATATCAGGTTGTATGCCTACGCCATCAATTTCCCGGCCACTGGCCGTGCGGTATTTGGCAACAGTCAGCTTGATAGCGTCATCAGAATCAATGGGATAGACGCCCTGTACCGTTCCTTTTCCATAACTCTTCGTCCCGATAACTGGCCCCAATTTCAAATCCTGGATGGCACCGGATACGATTTCAGAAGCGCTTGCTGAATTTTCATTGATGAGCACTACCAAAGGGATAGTATCACCACTGCCATTAGCCTTATATTCCGATTCGTCACCGGATCGGCTCGTAAAGGATACGATGACACTGTCCTTGGGAACGAAATTCGATGCTACGGCAACAGCTTGATCGACGATGCCACCGGGATTATTCCTGAGGTCGAGAATCATGCGCTTCATGCCCTGCTTACGCAGTTCCTGATACTGACGGGTAAACTCCTCTCCCGTATTTTCACTGAAAATTGCCACCCGAATATATCCCACATCAGTTCCTTCAATCATCTGGCCACCGACGGTTTTCATATGGATCTGACGGCGCGTTATGGCCATCTCCTGAGATTCACCATTTCTTCCCAGGGTCAGAGTAACTGTCGTATCCACGGGTCCCCGGATAGTCTTGGAAATGTCTTCCAGACTCATCCCCTTCGTAGATGTGCCATTAATAGCCTGGATCAGGTCACCGCGCTGGACGCCGGCTTCAGCAGCCGGGCTGTCATCCATGACTCCGGCTACAATCGTACCTTCCTCACTGGAACCGATATACACACCAATACCGGCATAGGACCCGGACGTCTGGTCGGAAAATGCCTGGAAATCATCGCCGTCGAGATAGATACTGTGCTTGTCGCCCAGTTTTTTGACGATTCCTTCCAGTGCCCCATTAAGGAGATCCTGCTTATCGACAGCACCGGGAAAATTCTGTTCCACCACATGAAGAGTGCGGAAGAATTTAATGAATCCTACGGGCGTCCCCGTGTAGTAGTAAAAGAGGCCCACTAGCAGCAACACACTGCAGGCTGCCGTAAACAACCCCCAGGCAACGGCCCGGAACAACATCTGAAACATGTGTTTTTTCTGATTCATAGTCTGCCTCGTTTATAGATACGAATTCGGATCGACTGGTTCACCGCCGACACGGACTTCAAAGTGAACGTGTGGCCCCGTCGAATTCCCTGTAGAACCGGCATAGGCGATGACCTGGCCCTGAGAAACAGACTGTCCCGACGATACAGCCAGAGATTCGTTATGTCCATACAGAGTCGATGTCCCATTGCCGTGGTCAATGACGACGGCATAACCATAACCGCTGATCCATCCCGCTTCTACAACGACACCACCATCAGCAGCATGGACAGGCGTCCCGTAATCGACGCCGATGTCAATGCCGGAATGAAGAATCTGGCGGCCGAAAATCGGGTGTTCCCGGTAACCAAAGGGCGATGTGATGACGCCATTTACCGGCCAGATCATCTGACCGGAACCACTGACTGGCTGGTAATAACCGCTGTCATCTCCGCCGGACGAACTGCCACTATCCCCGCTGCTGTCGCTGCCACTTTCCCCAGACGACGCTGCCGCCGCTGCCGCAGCCGCTGCTGCCTGCCGGGCTGCTTCACGGTCGCGGAGCATCTGGGCAATCTGATTGGACGACGCTTCCAGTTCGGCATAGGCTTCTTCTGCCGTCGCCTTATCAGTCTGGGCTTTTTCCAGGATAGCCTGCTGTTCAGCCTTATGCTTGGCGATTTCTTCCTTCTTGGCTGCTGCTTCTTCTTTTAGCTTTGCCTGCGTTTCCCGCTGCTCTTCCAGAGCCTGTTTCGTCTGGTTGATCTGGTCCCGTTCATCCTTTATGGACGAAATCAGTTCCAGATCCGAACTGACGATACGCCGCAGGAGTTCGACGCGGTTAGCAAAATCATTAAAATCCTTAGCCCCGACGACGACATCGAGGTAATTGAGCTGGCCGTGCATATAAATATCACGGATGCGGCGGCTTAGCACCTTTTCCCGGCTTCTCAGATGGGTTTCTGCCCTTTCCAGTTCGGCCTGGGTCCGGGTAATCTGCCGTTCTGTTTCAGTTAATTCTTGGGAAATAGACTTATATTGTGCATTGGCGGCATCGAGATTTTCCTGGATGACCCGCAATTTTTCAAAGACATTGCCGATAACTGCTTCGGCTTCACTCTTCTTCTGAGCCTGTTCTGCCATCTGCCCCTGAACTGTCGATAACTGATCCTGCAAATCTTCGTCTTCCGCAAAGATGAGACCACAGGGGTTCAGGAGATACAGGACCGTCAAAGCCGCTGCCAACGGCTTTTTATATTGTATACTCATCATACGTTACACCTTCATATAGCGTTTCAGAGAAATCGTACTGCCAATGGCCCCGATGACCATGCTCAGTACGAGTATCAGACCACTTGCCTGATACATGAATGGATACGGACTGACCATAGGCAGAAATGCCAGCGTCCGGTGAATCGTTATCGTGACAAATTCATAGAACTGCAATAAGGCCACATCGGCAATGAGACCGCCGATGAATCCCAGGAACAATCCTTCCAAGAGAAATGGCCAGCGGATGAACCAGTTGGTAGCACCAACGTATTTCATGATGCCGATTTCCCGGCGCCGGGCAAAGACGGTCAGACGGATTGTATTGGAAATGATGAACAGCGTCGCAAAAGTCAGGAAAATAATGAGGGCAATGCCTCCCCAGCGGATAATCGTCGCCACGCGGAACAACTGTTCCACGATTTCCTGTCCATAATGGGTGCTTTCCACTTCGTCATACTGTCCGACGACAGTTGCCGTCTTTTTAACCTGTTCCGGATTACTCAACGTCAGCGTATATGATGTCGGCAGCGGATTCTTCCCGTCGAGGGCATCGAGAATGCCCGGCTGGTCTTTCATACGTTCCTTTAGTTTATCCATGGCCTGGTCTTTGTTGGTAAATTCCAGTTCTTTTACATCGGGCAGGGCCTTCAGCCGGCTGCCTACACTCATGACCTGATCCGTTGTCAGATCATCTTTCAGATACACGCTGATCTGCACCTGGTTTTCCAGATTATCGGCAAAATAGTCCAGATTGGCTACCATGATCAGGAACAACCCTAAAATAAAAAATGAGACGGCTACGGTCGCAATGGACGCAATAGACATGAAGCTATTGCGCCAAAAAGACGTAAAGGCTTCCGAGAGGTAATACCTCATGGTTCTAATTTTCATCGTCGTATCCTCCCTGCTGTTCATCACGGACAATCTTGCCATCGACGATTTCAATGACCCGCTTGTTCATCATATCGACAAGCTGCTGGTCATGGGTCACCATGACGACAGTTGTCCCCATATGATTGACTTTGGTAAAAATATCCATGATTCCCTTTGACGTTTCTGGATCCAGATTACCCGTCGGTTCATCGGCAATGAGCAGGAGCGGCCGGTTGACGATGGCTCTGGCAATAGCCACACGCTGCTGTTCGCCGCCGCTGAGATTCGACGGCAGGGCATCGGCTTTACCGACCAGCCCTACCAAGTCGAGGACGTTGCGGACCCGTTCTTTGATCAGACGCCGCGGTGCTTCAATAACTTCCATGGCAAAGGCGACATTTTCCTCTGCCGTCTTATTGGGCAGCAGACGGAAATCCTGAAACACGATTCCCATGCGGCGGCGCAAGTACGGGACCCGGCTTTTTTTCAGCTTATTCACTTCAATGCCGTTGACGATGACTGAACCTTCCGTTGGCAGCTCTTCATGGTCGAGAAGCTTGATGAACGTGGACTTGCCGGCTCCGCTGGCACCTACGACAAATACGAACTCCCCTTTTTTGATATGCACATTGGCATGGTCCAGAGCAACAGACCCATTGTCGTACACTTTGGATACATTCTTAAAATATATCATAGATTTCCTCTTTTCTGGCAAACCATACTTTTATCAGACATACTCTATTATATATAAGGAAAAGCGGCCGTCAAGTCACTGCTCCTGCGAGCGTCAACCTTTCCGGGCCGCCGTATGTTCTTCTATAACGCGTAACGCCAGATAGGCATTACGCATAGACTGGCGTCGTAAGTGATTCATTCGCGCTCTGACTTCCGGCATAATACCGCCGGCCTTCAGTCTGGCCGTTACATCTGTCACCAGTGTCCTGGCAGTGACAGTCTCCATGGTCCCGCAAAGCGTATCACCAATGAGGCTGATGAACCCATCAATTTTGGGATCGTAGGAAATGGCCGTTACCGGCACCTGCATGATAGATGCAAAAATGAGTGCATGGAGCCGGTTTGCAATGACCACATCCATGCAGCCCATAAGGGCCATGAATTCCACCGTATTGTATGCTTCTTTCAGAACCGTCGCCGGTTCCTTCATACGCGCCGCCACATCAGACGCCGCTTCAGCATCGGCAGGATACTGCATGGGAATAAAAATAATGCGGGCTCCCATCGTACGTACCAGTTCATCTGCCGCCTTGGCAATCTCGTCTTTATACCGGGTCATATGCTGCCAGTTGCGGATGGCAATGCCGATACGGGTGCCAACACCGTTAATACCATGCTTTTTCAACAGATAAAAGCCAATTTTTTTATCCACAGGAGGCATAGATAGTACGGCATCGGCCGTCACGTGGATGGGTGGATCCGTAACGCCGAGCCGCTGCAATTCCTGTCGCGATTCACTGTCACGGACACCAATCATAGTCACTTTCTGCAGCACATTGCGAACCGCCTTCCGCGCCTTGGGACGGCGTATGGGACCGATGCCCTGGGCATAGAGCATGACCGGCTTGTGGAAAAAGAGAGCCATGCGCATGATGAGCAGATAATAATAGAGACTGCGGGCGCTGGTCACATCCTGCAGCAGACTTCCACCACCGCTGATGAGAAGATCAGCCCGGCAGATAGCCCTGGCAATGCCCGGAAAATTCAGCCTGTGTACTGCCTCTACATGATGATTTTCCCGTGTCATATCCGGGTGTCCCGAAATGACCGTGATGGAAGCACCGGGAATCAGGTCCTCCAGTGATCCGAGGAGTGCCGCCAGCATGGCTTCATCACCGGCATTGGCAAATCCGTAATAACCGGAAATGACAATGTTAGTCACGGGACTTCACCCGCTTTCCCATCCAGGCCGTCACATACTGAACAATGGCAATGGCACAAATGAGCAGGATACCCAGTACAAGCCCTGTAAGCCAGCCATTAAGGCCACGGATAAAGGACATGATAAACGGCGTCCGGATATGGGCAAAGGTTTCTACCATGGACCCTACGCCGATGACCGCTGCCAGTACCGTAAAGAAATGGACCAGTTCCGGCCATTTGCGATACATAGCCGCTACCATGAGGAAAAAGGCTGGATGGCCGATGAGAAATTCTTTTTCCCGCGGCCGGGCATACATGACCGTTTCCAGGAAACGGCGCATAGCCACTTCGATTCCCGGTACAGGTACACCGGCCGTATGACCGCTGCGGCCGACGAAGATAAAGGCCACCAGCCCCAGGAATCCGACGAGGATGAGCGTTCCCATGCGGATGGGGATGCGGAGAAAATCTTTGGCAAACGCTATGAAATCAGATGATGTGGCAAAATCGTGACCCATAAGGGGGAAGCGCCGCAGATAGCCAATCGCTACGATAATGATTGGCAGGATAAAGGTGAGTTTGACACCTCGGTAATAATCAAATTCCATAAAGAAGCGTATGTTCCCCAACATGGCCGCAATGAAAATACCTCCGACCATGGACATGAGGACAGCCGCCGTGAGTCCCAGCGCACCATCGCGGATGACCCGGCCATAGCCGAGTTTCTTTGTCAGATTCTGATGACGCCAGAAATCGAGCAGTACCAGTATTGCTGCCGATGGCGCCGTTACGGCACAACCGACAGCCATCATCTGTAAAAACAGAGCTCCTTTGGCAATCCAGGCTCCGCCGGCTCCAAAGAGTATAGCCAGTACGATAAGCCCGTAATTAACCCGGTCCGAAAGAGGAACGAGCAGATTCAGGAGGAACAAGAATCCACAGGCCGCTGCTGCCGCCGCAATCGCCAGGAGTACCTTATTGGGATAGTAGACAGGCAGTACAGACGCCCGGTCCAGCTGATAGCCCCGGCCTTCCAATTTCTGCGTAACCCTGCTGATATAGTTCAGATTCGTATCCAGCAAAGACTGGCCATACCGGGGTTTCTTATACAGTGGGAACAGGTTGACCCGGACATTACGTTCCAGGTCGCTGATATAAAAGCGCATGGCCGCTTCTTCCGGTGTAATCTTTTCCAATTCCTCTTTGGCCATGGCATAGACACGGCCTGTATCATAATGCATAAGACCTGCCAGGTCGTACATGCCATCCTGGTTATCATACTGGAGCTGATTAACCGATTCAATCATATAAAACGGCATCTGCCGGGCCAGCATACGGTCTGCTGTCAGCTGCAGCATGTCTTTGCGCTGCGCCGGGTCCGGACTATAGCCCAGTACCTCCTTACCGACAAACATGATGCCCGTCACATTGCGGATTTTATCGGCGCGCTGGAAAAAGTGTTCCAGATCATCCGCCGTGACATCATGATAATTAGTCGGCCGCAGGATGACGTTAAAGCCATAGCTGGCAATGCGGTTGGCATCGGCTGACATAATGCCCAGATTGACTTCGCCGAGGGCCGGCATGATGCCATGCAGTCCAAGAATACGGTACTGGGGATTGTCGATGACGACAGCATTTTCCTTGCCCAGCCGCAACTGCAGATCTTCTGTTAGTTCGTCAAAATACAGGTCCTTCTGGTCTTTTGGCTTGCCGACAAGATAATATTCGTACTGATACGAACCAAGATGGAACTGTGGATAATAGAGTTCAGCTCCCAAACGGGTAATGACAGAGCATTCTCCGCGCTGGGTCATTTTATTCAGCGTCGTATCGTATATGGTAAAACTGGTGATGCCGGCCTGACGGCACTTTTCCAGTGTCGTTTCCAGATCATATCCTTCGTTGCGTCCCAAAACGACAACAGCATCATAATCCATCGCCTGTTCAATCGACATATTGTCATGTTCCACATAGTACCGCTGCACACATAGATATATACATGAAATCAGGCCGACCAATACGACCAGGATCATGAGCAGGATACTGCGCTTATTCTTTTTTTCCATTCTATCCACCTTATTCAGTGATTGCTGACCCTGCCATGCAGTGTAAGCAATCCGTTATCCAGAGTGACCTGGTCCGGAACCATATGAAGGGGAAAATCTGTAAAATCATAGACTTCCAGCCGGGCCAGATTCGAAGCATTGACCCGGACCCCCTTCGCCGATATGGCGGCATCCTCCGGCAGGAACATCAGCTTATTCCCTTCCATAGCAAACCGGCCGGCTATATCAGCATCGGCACGCAAAAAACCGCCGACCCGTACTTTGCCTCTGACATGGATAGTATCACCATCAAAGGATACATCCATCTGTTCTGTGCCTTTTACCTGTTTTTTGATAAAGTCACTCAGGTCATCCTGGGAAACTGTAGCTACCAGTTCTCCCTGTTCAGCCGATTCAGCCTGCAAACGGCCATCCATCAGGCTGGCCAGAGGATCGAACCGGACTCCTTCCAGCGTGCAGTCAAAGGACTGAAAACGCAGCTTGCCGACGCGGAAATCGTCACCACCTGCATGAACCCGGTCCAGACGGCCCGTCAGTACAGACAGGCCGGGACGGGCTTCGACGAGGACATTATCCGGTGAAATTTCCATATGCCGGGAAAGGCCACGGTACAATCCATAAGCTGCCAGACGCGGAGCCGCTATATTCAGCCCCAGCAGAATGACTGCGACTGCCATGGCGGCATACATCCATTTTTTCATCATATAGTCTGCTTAGCCAGGCGTTTTTCTTTCTGCTGCTGCAAATATCCTTCGATGAACATATCGATATCGCCGTCCATGACAGCCTGGATATTTCCCGTTTCCACATTCGTCCGGTGATCTTTGACCATCGTGTATGGATGGAATACATAGGAACGGATCTGACTGCCCCATTCGATGGCCTGATGTTCGCCGCCGATTTCTGCTTTGAGCTGCGCCTGCTTTTCCTGTTCTAATTCAAATAACTTGGCACGCAGGTACTTCATACACATTTCCCGGTTCTGTACCTGTGACCGTTCATTTTGGCACTGCACGACAATGCCTGTCGGGATATGGGTCATACGGACAGCAGAACTCGTCTTATTGACGTGCTGGCCACCGGCACCGGATGCGCGGAAATAATCGACGCGGACATCGTCCATGTTGATTTCTACATCTACATCATCGGGCAGTTCAGGCATGACATCGACGGCCGTAAAAGACGTATGACGCCGCGCAGCCGCATCAAAGGGCGAAATACGGACCAGGCGGTGTACGCCTTTTTCCGACTTGAGATAGCCGTAAGCGTATTCTCCTTCAATGGTAAAAGCCGCACTTTTGATGCCGGCTTCATCACCGGGCTGCATATCCATGACGGTTATGTGGAACCCGTGCTGTTCTGCCCAGCGCGTATACATGCGGACCAGCATCTGTGTCCAGTCCTGGGCTTCCGTTCCGCCGGCACCGGCATGGAAAGTCAGGATAGCATTGCACGTATCGTATTCTCCGGAAAGGAGCAGCAGTACTTCCCGCTTTTCAATGTCTTTCAGCAGGGCATGATACTGCTTTTCGATTTCCTCGGCCATACCTGTTTCTTTTTCTTCAATGGCCATATCTAGGAAATCAAGCAGGTCCGCACACTGGGTTTCCAGTTTTTCATGCCCTTCTACTTCCGTCTTCAGGAGCGTTGCTTCCTGGGAAATTTTCTTTGCTTTATCCGGATCACTCCAAAAATCAGGGTCACTCATCTGCATATCGAGATCCATGATTTTTTCTTTTTTCCTGGGGAGGTTAAAGTGAATCCCCGATTTCCTGTATTCTCTTCTTCAAATCTTCCAGCGGTTTACGCATTTCATCTAATAACACAAGAATCACCATCTTTCAAAAACATAATCATAAACAAAACGCCACCACTTTGTGGTCCCATCTCTACTGTCCGTTTCGGCAACCGCCTTGCGCTTCCTTGCACTCAGCACCTTGCAGGCCGAAAAGGCCCTCCCCTTCACAGGGGAGGCTTTCTTGGGATATCTAAAACTGCGAACTGCGGGCTTTCCTACCTGTTAGCCGCTGACTGCGGTCTGCGGCCTACGAACTGCGGCTCTTTTACTGCCGTTCTTCGTCCCGCTTGATATCTTCTGCCGTGACCGGGGCACTTTCATCATGGACTTCCCGGGCACCCTGCAGATGATCTTCTGCCTTTGGAACAGGCTTACTGTATGTAATCTGGATATGATAGAGGAATGTGACCGTCGTCCGTTTGATGGAATCGACCATTTCTTCAAACATATCATAGGCTTCAAACTTATATTCAACGAGAGGATTCTTCTGCCCGTATGCCCGGAGATTGATGCCTTCTTTCAGGGCATCCATAGCGTCAAGGTGATCCATCCACTTGCTGTCTACGACACGGAGCATGATGGCCCGTTCCAGTTCACGCATCGTTTCCGGCCCGATTTCCTTTTCCCGGGCATCATAGAGATCGACGGCAATCTGGTACAGTTTTTCCTTGACTTCGACACGGCTGAGGTTTTCCAGTTCTTCGCTGGTCGTCGCGTCTTTCGGCACGAAATACTGCTGCATCTGTGTCAGAAGGCCGGCAAAATCCCATTCTTCCGGATAGAGTTTTTCATCGGCATATTTATTGAGGCCATCATCGATGATATCGCTGACCATGCCGAGAATCGTATCCTTGAGGGAATCCGCCGTCAGTACCTGACGGCGCTGTGCATAGAGCACTTCACGCTGCTGATTCATGACATCATCGTATTCCAGAACGTATTTACGGATTTCAAAGTTGTGGCTTTCGACTTTCTTCTGTGCCTTTTCAATCGATTTGGTGATCATCTTGGCCGTAATCGGTTCGTCTTCATCCAGGCCCAGTTTGTCCATGAACTTAGAAATATTATCTGAACCAAAAATACGCATGAGATCGTCTTCCAGAGACAAATAGAACTGTGTCGTACCGGGATCCCCCTGACGGCCTGCACGGCCACGGAGCTGGTTATCGATACGACGGCTTTCATGGCGTTCCGTACCGATGATCATGAGACCGCCCAGTTCGGCAACGCCCTTGCCCAGCTTGATATCGGTACCACGGCCGGCCATGTTAGTGGCGATGGTGACCATACCCCGCTGACCGGCATCCTTGATGATTTCCGCTTCTTTTTCATGATATTTGGCGTTCAGGACGTTATGTACGATATGTTCCTTGTTGAGCATCTGGCTCAGGATTTCCGACTGGCTGATGCTGGTCGTCCCTACGAGGATAGGCTGCCCCGTTGCATGGCGTTTGACGACTTCCCGCACGACTGCGCGGTACTTGGCATTCTTCGTCTTGTAAATGACATCGGGCAAATCCTTACGGATCATCGGCTTATTGGTAGGAATGACATAGACGTCGAGTTTATAAATCTTATTGAATTCGTCTTCTTCCGTCTTGGCCGTACCGGTCATGCCGGCCAGTTTCTTGTACATGCGGAAATAGTTCTGGAAAGTAATCGTGGCCAGAGTCTTGCTTTCGCCCTGCACTTTGACATTTTCCTTGGCTTCGATGGACTGGTGCAGGCCATCGCTGTAGCGGCGGCCAAACATGAGACGGCCCGTAAATTCATCGACGATGACGATTTCGCCATTCTTCACGACATAGTCCTTGTCACGGTGCATCATGAACCGGGCACGCAGGGCCTGAATGACCAGATGGTTCAGGTCAAGGTGTTCGTTATCGAACATGTTGCTGATGCCCAGCATCTTTTCGACCTTGGCAACGCCCGAATCAGTCGGGGCAATGGTCTTCTGTTTTTCATCCATGATATAGTCATCTTTGGTGAAGGTCTTGACGATACCGGCCAGCGTATAGTAGAGGTCCGTCGATTTTTCACCGGGGCCGGAAATAATCAGCGGCGTACGGGCTTCATCAATGAGGATGGAGTCCACTTCATCGACGATACAGTAATTCAGCGGGCGCTGTACCATCTGTTCTTTACTGATGACCATGTTATCACGGAGATAATCAAAGCCAAATTCATTATTGGTACCATAGGTAATATCTGAATTATAAGCACGGCGGCGCTGTTCATAATTCAAGTCATGGACGATAAGTCCGACAGACAAGCCCAGGAACTTGTAAATCTGTCCCATTTCTTCACTATCACGGGTTGCCAGATAGTCGTTGACCGTGACAACGTGGGCGCCTTCTCCGGTGAGGGCATTCAAATATACCGGCAATGTCGCAACGAGCGTTTTCCCTTCGCCGGTCCTCATTTCTGCAATATCCCCGCGGTGCAGCACAATGCCGCCCAGAAGCTGTACATCAAAATGGCGCATGCCAAGAACACGCCGCGATGCTTCACGCACGACAGCAAAGGCTTCCGGCAGAATATCATCCAGCGTTTCTCCTTTTTGCAGGCGTTCTTTAAATTCAAAAGTCTTAGCCTGGAGGGACGAATCGCTGAGCGCCGTCATCTGTGGTTCTAAATCATTGATATGGCGCACGATAGGCCACATTTTTTTGAGTTCCCGGTCGGTATTATTGCCGAGAAGGTGTTGTATAAACGAATCAAACACGAAATAACCTCCATTGCAACTTATTCATCACATAGTAACATTCATATCAATTTTACATTTTACATCATTTACCCCACTTTATGCAATAGCTGGCACCGTATCCGTCCCATTCCTTTACACGTTTCTTACGTAAAACGGCTTCTGTATTCCATCCATATCGCCCCATCCAAAACATGTCGCGCTTCCATCAAATATCCTATGACCACATCATGATGGATATTCTAAAAAAGAGGGATAGCACAGCGGCAATCCCTCTTAGTCTGTTATCAATATTCTATTTATTGCGTTTGTCCAGGATGTCTTCGATGAGCTGGACGGCTTCGAATACCATGCCGTCACAGTGGGGCTTCTTTTCCCCGCCATTGGCCTGGTTCATGCGCAGCAGGTCCGCACAGTCGAGACAGTTCTGATGATGATCCAGGAATGCTTTGTGGAAAGCGGCGATGGTCGGTCCGTCTTCGATACCCAGAAGGCCCAGTGTCATGAGACCGCCGGTGATAGCGCCGCAGGTACCGCCCCGTTTCATGCCGCTGCCGAAGTTTGCCCCAATTTTGCGCGATGTGGCATCATCGAGCCCGGTCAATTCTTCAAAGGCACAGATGACAGACTGTGCACAGTTATAATGCACGTCCGTAATGGCGCGCAGTTCTTTGGCTTTTTCCAGATATTTTCCCATGGGAATCACTCCAGTCTTTGTAGTACATGTTTCAATGATGCTGTGAGAATTTCGCATACACCATGAACAATGAAAATGCAACGAGTGCCGAAACAATAATGCCTATGAGTTGTGACATAGGATCACGTCCTTTTATGAAAAACGGTATCGGCAATATACCATTGCTGTCTTAGTCGTTATAAATGAGTGCCATGAATACCAGATCTTCCGTTCCATTATTGGCAATGCAATGGGACTGTCCCGGTTCGATGAGACAGCAGTCACCGGCCGTTACTTTGGTAACGGAACCATCATTGTCAGTAAAATCGCCTACACCGGATAGGATGTAGTACGGTTCGGTTTCATGAATATGCTGATGAAATCCCAGGCTGGAACCCGGCGGCAGGATGACTTTGGCATACATGCGGCCATGGCCCATCAGTTCGTCTTTCGTCAGGATATGACAGACTGTTGCCGGCCCTTTGCCACCAGCCAGTCCTTCTACTTGTACTCTGTTTTCTTTGCGGATCATTGCAACCCCCTCCTTATACATTCTACTTCTGGTTATATTCTAGCATAGAAAGCAAAGGCTTTCTACTGTTTCTCCTTCAGAAAGAAAAAGTCCTTTCGTTCTTCCCTGCAGCCTGTTACAATAGAATCGATAAAACTATGAACGGAACAGGAGAAATCAATGAAACAAAAACAGCTATGTATATTAGGCAGTACCGGTTCGATTGGAACCCAGGCACTGGATGTCATCGCCGCCAATCCGGAAGAACTTCGTGTCCGCGTGCTGGCTGCCCATGGCAGCGTCTCTCTCATGGCAGACCAGATTCGCCGCTTTCACCCCGATTTCGCCGTCCTCACTGATGCAACGGCTGCCCGTACGCTGCAGCATCTGGTAGGAAAAGAATGTGATATCCTGAGCGGCATTGACGGCCTCAGGGCCGCCGCTTCCTATGGCCCTGTCGATACAGTGCTGGCCGCCATGGTAGGCTATGCCGGTCTGGAACCGACGCTCGGTGCCATTGCCGCCGGAAAAACCATCGCCCTGGCCAATAAGGAGACTCTCGTTGCTGCCGGCCATCTGGTTATGGAGTCGGCCCAGCAGCATGGCGTTCAGATTTTACCCGTAGACAGCGAGCACAGCGCCATTTTCCAATCTCTTCGCGGCGGCAGGAAAGAAGAAGTGCGCCGTCTCATTCTTACAGCATCAGGCGGCCCGTTCCGGGGCTATACGAGGGAACAGCTGCACCATGTAACGCGGGAGCAGTGTCTCCATCATCCCAACTGGAATATGGGACCCAAAGTAACCGTAGACAGCGCTACCCTGGCCAACAAAGGACTGGAAGTCATGGAAGCACACTGGCTGTTTGACATGCCCTATGAGGCCATCGATGTCGTCATCCATCCCCAGAGCCTGGTCCACTCCCTCGTCGAGTTTTGCGACGGATCGGTCATGGCCCAGATGGGACTGACCGATATGCGCCTTCCTATCCAGTACGCCTTTTCCTGGCCGGCCCGCTACGACTGCGCCTTTGGACATCTCGATCTGGTCCGTGCCGGTACGCTGACCTTTGAAGCGCCGGATCTGGATGCCTTCCCCGCCCTGCGCCTTGCCATCGAAGCCGGAAAGGCTGGCGGTACAGCCCCCTGCGTCTTCAATGCCTGTAATGAAGTCTGCGTACAGGCTTTCCTTGCAGGACGCATCGCCTATACGGACATTGCCCCGACGATTGCCACGATTCTCGACGCTCATAAGCCGATCAGCCATCCCTCACTGGAAGAAATCGCTGCAGCAGATCAAAGCACGCGTATAGATACAGAACAAGTCTTACAAAAAATTTAGTTTACTGGAAGCCTTACATCAGTCCAAACGATTGACCATTGTGGAACATACTATTGCACACCAAAAGAAGCTGTTGCATTAAGCAAAGATAATGCTAATGCAACAGCTTCTTTATCATAAATGGAAACTCACGGGACAAAAGATTTTCCCTTAAATCACTTCTAATCAGATGTCTTTATCAGCAGGAGCCTGGGGTGCTTCGTCTCGTGGGCCCTGCTGGTGCATGAGCTGCATGATTTCTTGCAGACGCGTTGTAGAGATTCCCGTTTCCTGGGATAGTTCCTGTTCTAATTTCTGACGGTCCGGTTTTTGTCCGTCAGCAGGCGCCTTAGGAGGCTGTCCCTGCCGGGAATGATGCTTCTGGAAACTCTGTTCCAATGCCGTCGCTTCACTTTGTGTGATGGATCCGTCTTTTACCAGCTGCTGGAGACGTACCTGAGGCCCGAATCCGCGGCGCAAACGGGGCGGTGCCATGATTTCACGGAGCGTTTCTTCTGATATACCCGTCTTATTGGGCAGACTCTTCATAAATTTCTGATGATCTTTCGCTTCTTTTTCCCGGAAATCAGCTATCGCTTTTTTCAGTTTATTTGCTTGTTCCGATGTGATTTTTCCCTGCTGGACCATGCGGTCAATACGGGCATTCTGTCCTATACCGGGATGTATCGGCGGCATCTGCCGTGTCATTTTAGGACGGGTGCTGGCGCCCGCCGCCGCATCGGTCGTATCAGCAGCCTGTGCTATCGTAAAGGGAGCCACACCTATCATTACGGCCGCCGTTCCGGCCAGTACAGCAGCCAGCGTACGC
The DNA here is from genome assembly GCF_002391155.1 of Megasphaera sp. UBA4382. Classification (NCBI taxonomy): domain Bacteria; kingdom Bacillati; phylum Bacillota; class Negativicutes; order Veillonellales; family Veillonellaceae; genus Megasphaera; species Megasphaera sp. UBA4382. Next base: position 22,029 of record NZ_DGRS01000084.1, read on the forward strand.
CGCTGCCATGTATGTAACATCTTCATCGCCATCACTCCTTTTTTAGATGATGGACACAGTATAACAGACAAATGTTACATTTCTATGGCACAGGAGTCACAAATTGAAATAAACTGTTATAATTTAATTGGCTTCATAGGCCCGTACGCGCAGCGTCAGCCCCCGGTCTTCACAGATTTTACGGCACTTAGCGATTTCTTCTTCGCTTTCGACATGATCGACAACGGTCAGAACGACGTTGGGCACATACTTCTGACAGTGCTGGGCAAAGGTCAGCAGGGCCTCGTACGAACCGATGCCAAATTTGCTGCGCGTCAGGTCGAGATAACGCTGGGCGTTAGATGCATTGAGGCTGATGGAAACCGTATCAAGGATGCCGCCTTTGAAATCGACAGACGTATCACGGCCATATTCCAAATCCGACAGGCCATTGGTATTAATCCGCGTCTTGACATCACGATGATGTTTTTTGATATAGGTCAACAGAGTCACTACATCATCAAGGCGCATGGTCGGTTCCCCAAAGCCGCAGAACACGACTTCACCGATGTAGTCCCAGGGCTGGCTGTCCAGTTCTTTTTCTACCTCGGCAACAGATGGTTCTTCTTTAAGCCACAGTTCCATATCTTCGGCTTCTTTTTTAAGACTGCGCAGACAGAACGTACAGGAACAGGTGCAACGGTTCGTCAGATTGACATAGAGGTTGCGTTTTCCCTCTGGCTGTTTGGCCAGACTTTCGGCCATGGTAATATAGTGTCCCTTGTCGTATACATAAGTAATCATCAGTGCCACATCCCTTTTCTATATAAAATTAATGTAATTCTGTCAAAAATTGTTCAAAGGCCAGCCCCCGGTTGGTCGGTAGTCCCAACTGTTCCGTATAGACCAGCGTCCTGCTGATAAAATCCGTCGCCCGTACGACGGCGTCTTTCAGACTGTCGCCGCGTACGACCGAAGCTGAAACGATGGCGGCAAAGGCATCGCCTGTACCGGACCGGTCATGGCCGATTTTCTTCACCGACACGATGTCCGGTTCTTTTCCCGTTTCATAGATGTAGTTGTCAATATGATCCCCGTCGGCCAGTCCCGTAATGACGATCTGTCCCGGTCCCATAGCAGCCAGCCGCCCGGCAATATCTTCGAGGTACGCCCGGTCCGTATGACCTTTTTCCGGATAGGGAATGCCCAGGAGCTGGCATGCTTCCGTAAGATTCGGCGTAATAACATCGGCATACTGCATGAGACGGCGCATTTCAGCGCATAGCTTTTCCGTATATGACGCATACAACTTGCCATAGTCCCCCATGACCGGATCGACGATGACGATGGTATCAGGCTGCTTGAACTGGTGGATAAAGTCGATGACAATATCGATCTGCTCGAGGGAATTCATGAATCCCGTAGAAATACCGTCAAAGGTCAGGGCATTTTTCTTCCAGCTGGCAATGTAATCTTTCATACGGTCCGTATAATCGTCGATGAAATACGTAGGAAATCCCGTATGGACCGACAAGATTGCCGTCGGCAGCGGACAGGCCTGTACTTTCAGGGCCGATATGAGCGGCAGTTCGACAGCAATGGAACAGCGCCCAAATCCTGTAATATCATTGATGAGTGCAATCTTCTTCTGTTGTTCCATCGCCGCGCCTCACCGTATACTGCCCTGACGGGTCGTGGGCAGCTGCTTGAGAAAAATCCCGGCACCCATGGCAGCAATCGTATTGAGAAGACCTTCCATGAGAAGTCCCGGTAGAGAAGCCAGACCGGCCTGGATACTACCGAAAAGGACGGCACCGGCCAGGGTATAGGCGATGGCCATCCACAGAGAAGAAAGGAGGAAGGCAATGAGCGTGCGGACAGAATAGAGGGCACTCTTCCGTGTTCCCCGGCAGCAGATGGCAAATACGATGAATACCATGACGTATTTAATGACAAAGGTCGGTGCAATCCACAATGGGAAACCGCCGAGGAAATCAGACAGGCAGGAACCGATAGCGGCAGCCAACGCCGCTTCGCGGCGGTTAAAATACAGGAAGCTCAGGAAAATCACGGCGTCGCCGAGGTGGGCATATCCCAGTGGAATGGGAATACGCGGTACAAAAGTCATAATAAAGACGACAGCAGCGAGGACCGCCGATAAACAAATGGACTTTGTCGTATACGGCGCCTGCGGCGCTGCATCAGCAGGACGAGACATACATACCCCTTCTTTCACGATACTGCATAAATACAATATCTTCTATTTGTCCTCTATTTTATTATAAAAATCGCATAAAGTAAATAGGACAGATTGGCAGATTTCTGTCATTGTCAAGCAAATCTAATGCCACTGTTCTGTATAGCGGTTAATTTCTCAACATAATGATATTTCTATCCAAGATAGTGTAAAGAGGTTGTGGGAATTTGTTAGTGTCAAGAAGTTCCCAGTCATTCCCCATCACCCCATAGGAGCTATCCGCCTGCTACTGAAAGATATAGCATAGTTGAATGTTCAACTATGCTACTTAAAGTATGATGTAGAAGCGGTAGGGCTTCTACATCGGATGCTTGTACCAGGTGTAGGTACGGGCTATGCCTTGTTCCAGAGTCATTTCTGGTTTTATGTGCAGGGTTTGTATCAGTTCTTTGTTGCTCAGGACGGAGCGCTGGATGTCTCCGGGGCGGGGTGATGCGTATTGCACTTCGGCCTTGTGTCCTATGGCCCGTTCGAAGGAACGGATCAGGTCGTTGATGCTCGTTTCAGTTCCTGTCGATACGTTGATCGTGTGATAGCCCGTGAGGGGCAATGCCTGTACGATAGCCGATGCGATGTCTCCGGCATAGACGAAGTCTCGTGTCTGATTGCCATCGCCATAGACAGTGATAGGGCTTCCCTGGGACAGGAGTTTACAGAA